>CAYZDR010000009.1:0-24177 GCA_964477425.1 uncultured Candidatus Saccharibacteria bacterium | reverse complement strand
GAGGACTATCAAATTATCGGGAAGAAAAAGTATGATTTTAGTGATAAAAAAATTATAGAAGAGAATTTATGAATAAAGAAAAAAAGCAAAAATTTTATATAACTACACCAATCTATTATGCTAACGGGGATCCCCATTTGGGGCATGCTTACACGACCATTGCGGCCGATGTTTTGGCGCGCTTTCATCGTAGAGAAGGAAAAAATGTTTTTCTTTCAACTGGGATGGATGAACATGGATTGAAAATTCAAGAATCCGCAGAAAAAGCTGGCAAAGATCCGCAAGAATTTGTAGATGAAATTGCAAAGAAATTTCAGAACCTGTTTGATAAATTAAATATCAAATACGATAAATTTATTAGAACGACAGATGCAGAGCATATAAAAGCGGTTCAAAAAGCATTACAAATACTGTTTGATAAAAAAGCAATTGTGCCAGGAAAATACAAAGGGTTATACTGTGTCGGTTGCGAACAATTTATCACATCATCTCAATTAGTTGATGGCAAATGTCCAGATCATGATATGGAACCTCAAGAACTAGAAGAGGATAGTTACTTATTGGATCTCAAAAGTATTCAAAAAGATTTGATTCAAGCGATTGAACAGGCGGATCAACCGATGACTGCAGAAAATGTTGGCAAACGATTAAAAATAAATCCATTTGAAAAGAAAAATGAAATTTTATCTTTTTTGAAAAATCAAGATTTGCAGGATGTCGCGATTTCCAGAGACAAGAAAAAAGTTTCATGTGGGATAGAATTACCATTTGACAAAAGTCAGATCACATATGTTTGGGTGGATGCATTTTTGAATTATCTCACAGCTTTGGGGTGGGATGGAACTACTGAAAATATTCCTGAAAATTTTCCTCCACAAATTCAGTTGATGGGGAAAGATATTTTAAGAGTGCATGCAACTATTTGGCCAGCGATGCTTTTGTATTTGGGAATAAAATTACCAAAAGAAATTTTTGCACATGGAATGATTTTGTCTGGTGGGAAAAAGATGAGCAAGACTTTAGGAAATGTTATTTCTATTGATGAGATGATTGATAAATTCGGAGTGGATGCGACTCGTTATCTATTAATGAGCGCTGGAACTTTTGGGAGTGATGTGGATATTACGATGGATAGAATGGCGGAAAAATACAATGCAGATTTAGTTAATGGGATTGGGAATACGGTTGCAAGGGTGACTAATTTAGTAGAATCAAATAATCCTGATTTTGATAAAGGGTATAAAGATGACTGTGGTGATTTAACAGCTCTTTCTTCTGAAGATATGCGGTGGTGTATAAATAATCCAGAATATGCTGGTATTGTTGAGAGAGGAGAAAACTATCAGTTAAAAGATTTTGCTAAAGAGAAGTTAAGAGATTTTAATGTCGATTTATATAATCGTGATTTTTATCTTGCCACGTGGGAATTTTTAGGAGTTCAGCAGTTTATTGATAAAATTATTTCAGATAATAAGCCATGGGAACTTATTAAAAGTGATCCAGAAATGGCAAAGAAATTTTTGCATAATTGTCTAGAGGCAATACGTATTATGTCCCACATGCTACAGCCGTTTATGCCGGAGACGGCGGAGAAGATTTTTGGGAAGTTGGGGTTGGATGCGAAGACAGAATTGGCGAAGCCATTTGACGAGGCGGTGAAATGGGGATCGGTTGAATTTAAAAATGTGAAAAAAGGCGATGGGTTGTTTCCACGGATAAAATAAATCAAAAACCGCCTCTTGCGAGACGGTTTTCATTGCGAGTTCTGCAATATTACTTTTTCAGTATTTTCCGCGGCTAGTCACCATAGATATAGTATAGCAGATATTATCAAAAAGTCAAGTCCTGTGGATATGTCAAAAAGTAGCCCGGGTGGACTGTACGGGATTCGAACCCGTATTCCCGCAGGTGACTAACCGCGGAGCTTGCCGATTAGCAGAACAGCCCACAACCCAGAACTACCTAATAGTAATTATAACATGAAATAGTTTTACTAACTAATACGTATATACGTACGTATATACGTCCGTATATACGTAAATAAAATATGAAAAAACATACACATAAACTTACGAAAACATCTAGCCACAGTTATTTCATAATTATTCCCAAAGAAATTGTGGAAAAATACGGTTGGAGAGAAAAACAGAAAATGACAATCGTAGATAAAGGACGTGGGAAAGTAGAATTGAGAGATTGGAGAAAATGATTGATTCGCATGCACATTTGGATCACGAATTATTTGATCCTGACAGAGATGAGGTTATTCAACGTGCATTTGAAAATGGAATAAAAAAAATTATTACAGTCGGATGTGATCTTAACGAAATGAAAGAAGCGATAAAATTGGCAGAAAAATATGACAATATTTATGCGGCGATCGGTTTGCATCCGGATGAGGCAGATAAATGTATGGGCAATTCACCGGCCTCGAATCGGCAATCGAGCCGAGGCGGACGAATTGCCCGTGTCGTTGGAGAATTAAAAAAACTAGCGAAATATCCAAAGGTTGTTGCCATCGGTGAAATCGGATTGGATTATTTTCGGTCGGATAACCCACCTTCGTCTGCGGACTACGGCGTAGCAAGGCAAAAGGAATTATTTATCGTACAGCTGAAGCTGGCACAGGAATTAAATTTACCAGTAATAATTCATTGTAGGGCATCTGACAATAAGCCAGGTGATGCGTATGATGATCTCTTACTGTCATTGCGAGAAGTGATGACAGAGGAAGAGCGACGTGGCAATCTCAAAAAATTTCAAGGTGTCATTCATTGTTTTTGTGGAACACGAGAACATGCGAAACAATTTTTAGATTTAGGATTCCATATTTCATTTACTGGGAATATAACATATTTCAAAAAAGATGATGCTGAACTTTTGCAAGTTGTTCGTGAAATTCCATTGAATCGTATTTTAGTTGAAACCGACTGTCCATTTCTTACGCCTGTACCACACCGTGGGAAAAGAAATGAACCGATGTTTGTAAAATATGTTGCAGAGAAAATAGCAAATGTTAAGAAGATTAGTGTTGGTGAAGTAGAGAGGGTGACGGATGGGAATGCAGAGAGGTTATTTCATTTTAACATATAAACATCTTAACATTTAAACATACGATAATGGGTGATTTTAATGAAATCTTGAAAATCAAAATGGATAAATATGTGCATTTGATTTATAAAATCAGTAAAAATTTTCCAAGAGATGAATTGTATGGAACAACATCTCAACTAAGAAGGGCTTCATTATCTGTAATTTTGAATTACATTGAAGGATACGCTCGTCAGAGAAAAGCTGTAAAAAAGAATTTTTGGGAAATTTCTTACGGTTCATTAAAAGAATCAAAATATCTTATATACTTTTCTCTTATTGAGAAATATGTAGATTCTGATAGTTACAAAAATGCGCTTAGTTTAGCCGATGAAATCGGGGCTATGTTATGGAAGTCATTGCAATCTCTGAATTAATTGTTATAATTCGTTTATGTTTGTATGTTCGTATGTTTATATGTTAAAATGTTTATATGGATAATCAAAATTACAATCCGAAAACAATAGAATCCAAATGGCAGAAAATATGGGAGGATACCAATGCTAATGAAGCAGAGGATTTTTCAGATAAAGAAAAAAAATATATTTTAATAGAGTTCCCTTATCCATCTGGAGATGGTTTGCATGTAGGGCATGTAAGATCTCACACTGCTTTGGATGTGTATTCACGTAAATTGAGGATGGAAGGAAAAAATGTTTTGTATCCCATTGGTTGGGATGCTTTTGGTTTGCCTACTGAAAACTATGCGATAAAAAACAAGATTCATCCAAGTGTTGCTACTGAAAAAAATATTAAAACTTTTACAGAACAAATTAAGAGTTTAGGAATTTCTTTTGATTGGTCAAGAGAGATTAACACAACTGATCCAGAATATTATAAATGGACACAATGGATATTTTTGAAATTATTAGAAAAGGGATTAGCGTATAAAGATAATATAGCCATTAATTGGTGTCCATCTTGCAAAATTGGATTGGCAAATGAAGAAGTTGTTGATGGAAAATGTGAGAGATGTGGAGCACAGATAGAGAAGAGGCAGAAAGAACAATGGATGTTGGCTATTACAAAATATGCAGATAGATTGATTGATGATTTAGAAACTGTTGATTATTTGGATAAAATAAAAACACAACAGATTAATTGGATTGGACGAAGCTACGGAGCAACGGTTCAATTTTCAATTACGAATTACGAATTACGAATTCCTGTTTTTACGACACGTCCTGATACACTATTTGGGTGTACTTATATGGTTGTGTCGCCGGAACATGAAATTATCAAGAATCAAGAATTAAGAATTACGCCACCCTGCGGGGTGGTCACCCTGCGGGGTGAAATTACGAATTGTGACGAGGTAAAAGATTACATAGAGAAAGCAAAGAAGAAGAGTGAGATAGAGAGGAGTGATGTTACTAAGGAAAAAACGGGGGTTGAGTTGAAGGGGATTAAGGCGATCAATCCTGTGAATGGTGAGGAGATTCCAATTTATGTTGCGGATTATGTTTTGTCTGGATATGGAACAGGGGCAATTATGGCTGTTCCAGCACATGATGAGCGTGATTTTGAGTTTGCAAAGAAATATAATATTCCTGTAAGAAAAGTAGTTTTACCAGAAGCATTGCAAACTGTTCGTCGTGATGTAAGATCAACTGCTATGGGAGTGCAGGAAGAAATAAGAGTTGAAACAGATTTATTTGTGGATGAAGGAGTAGCTGTAAATTCTGGATTTTTGGATGGGATGAAAACAGAACAAGCTAAAGAAAAAATGATTAAATGGCTTGAAGAGAAAAAGATTGGTGGTAAAAAAACTCAATTCAAATTAAGAGACTGGGTATTTTCAAGACAACATTATTGGGGAGAACCGATTCCAGTAGTTCACTGTGAAAAGTGTGGCACTGTGCCATTGCCAGAAGATCAGCTTCCATTAAAATTGCCAGATGTAAAAAATTATGAACCGACGGATAATGGTGAATCTCCATTGGCAAACATTACAGATTGGGTAAATACAAAATGTCCAAAGTGTGGAGGAGATGCAAAAAGAGAAACAGATACTATGCCAAACTGGGCTGGTTCAAGTTGGTATTTTTTGAGATACATAGATCCAAAAAATAAAAAATCATTAGCTGATTTAGAAAAGATGAAATACTGGATGCAGGTAGATCTGTACAATGGTGGAATGGAACACACAACATTACATCTTTTATATTCTCGATTTTGGAACAAATTTTTGTATGACATAGGAGCTGTGCCAACAACTGAACCTTATGCTAAACGAATATCTCATGGGATGATACTAGCAGAAGATGGTCAAAAAATGAGTAAATCTCGTGGCAATGTTATTAACCCAAATAGTGTCGTGGAAAAATTTGGAGCTGATACTTTAAGAATTTATGAAATGTTTATGGGTCCTTATGATGAAGCAATTCCATGGAGTACAGACGGTGTAGTTGGTGCAAAAAGATTTCTAGATAAAATTTGGAAACTAAACCTGAAACTCATAATTCATCCCAAGTCATTCGACGGGACAAGTAACTCACAACCTATAACCCATAACGTGGAACATACGACGACGGACGAAGTACAAAAATTATTACACAAAACAATTAAGAAAGTTACGGAGGATATAGAAAATTTTAAATTTAATACTGCAATTAGTTCTATGATGATTTTGGTTAATGCGATGGAAAAAGAAAAAGAAATCGATAAAGATGATTATGAAAAACTGCTTATCGTGCTTGCACCGTTTGCTCCGCATATGGCAGAGGAATTATTCCAGAAACTGGGAAACAAAGAAAGTATTTTTTTGCAAGAATGGACTAAATACAATGAAAAAATAATTAAAGATGAGAAAATAAAATTACCGATTCAGGTAAATGGTAAAGTTCGTGATATAATAGAAGTGGATGTTGATATGTCAGAGGATGAGATAAAAGAAATGGCGTTAAAATCTGAAAAACTCCAAAAGTGGGTTAGAGATGAAGAAATAAAAAAAGTTATGTATATAAAGAATAAGATGGTTAGTGTTATTGTGTAGTTAGGACGAATTGACACGAATCACGAATACGGAATGTTTACATGTTAGTATGTTAAAATGTTTATATGTTTATATGAAAAAGATTTTTAGTAGAATATTTGGATCGCAAAAGAGGGAGATTTCAGAATTATGTGCTTCAATGGCGATTAGGAGATTGGCAGTTTCAATGATTGCTATTTTCGAGCCGATCTTTATTTATTCCATATTCAAATCATTGAGGACAGTGATTCTTTACTATGCTATTGTCTATCTTTTCTACATATTTTTTCTACCACTTGGAGGGAAAATTGCTAGCAAATATGGTTTTGAACATGCAATTGCTTACAGTGTTCCAATTATAATTATCTATTTCGTCCTACTTTTCAATATGACATCTTTCCCATACTTATTGTTTTATGCTGCGGCGATAATTCTTGCAGCATATAAATCATTGTTTTGGCCTGCTTATTATGCCAATCTTGCACATTACGGAGAAGGATCTAACAGAGGCGGGGAAGTTTCCAGTATAACAGCAATTGGTTGTGTAGTAGGAATTATAGGCCCATTACTTGGAGGATTCGTTATTGCTACTTTTGGTTTCAAGGCTCTTTTTGTTATAGTAGCTATCCTATTTTTCTGTTCAATCATCCCACTTTTTACAACACTTGAAAAATTTAAACCAACACATTTATCATATTGGAAAACATTCAAAAGGATTTTCAAACCATATGATTCTTATACAAGAAAAGATCAGATAGCATATTTGGGGAGAGCCGAAGAATTTTCTGTTTTTATATTATGGCCGATGTTTATATTTTTTACTATTGGCAGTTTTACAAAAATAGGAGCATTAACAACTGTCTCTTTATTATTGTCCGCAATTGTCACATTATATATTGGAAAATTATCTAATCACAGAGAGACTAGTAGGCCACTTTATCGTTTTGCTGTAATCATCAATTCCTTGGTTTGGTTTATAAAATCTTTTTTAGGATCTCTTGCTGGGATTTTTGTGACAGATGCTATATCGCGCAATACATATAATGCAATCTGGGTTCCAACATCTGCAGAGGTTAACAGAAAAGGATCTCAACGTGGATATATAAAAAATGCTTTATTTTTTGAGATGAATTTGGCAATCGGGAAAACTCTATTTGCACTATTTTTAATTTTATTATTAACATTTACACAAAGCTGGTTTATTTTATTTGGTGCAACTGGTGTTGTAGGATTGATGTATTTGAGTTTGCAGTTTATTACGAAAGATAACATTTAAACATTTAAACATTTAAACATTTAAACATTTAAACATTTAAACATTTAAACATACTAACATCTAAACAGTTTAACGACTTAATTTGTTTGTATGTTAGCATGTTTAAATGTTTGTATGATAAATGTTTTTCAATCAATATTTTTAGGGGCTGTTCAGGGGATTACTGAATTTCTTCCTATTTCATCTTCTGCTCATCTTGTTCTTGTGCGGTGGATTTTTAATTGGCAAGATCCGGGGATTGCTTTTGATGTAGTTCTTCATTTTGGAACATTGATCGGAGTGGTCTGGTTTTTCTTTCCTAAATGGATTGATATGTTCAAATCTGTATTTTCTAGAAAATCTGATAATGAAATAAAATTTAATCGCAAATTATTTTGGATGATCGTCGTAGCAACTATCCCTGCGGGATTGGTCGGATTTTTATTTAATGACGTTATTGAAGGCAGTTTGAGATCACCTATGGTTGTTGGGTGGACTATGATAATTTTCGGGATACTACTGTGGCTGGGAGATAAATATAGAATTAAGAATATAGAATTAAGAATTAAGAATACGACGAATATTGGGTGGTGGAGGAGTATGGCGGTGGGGTTTTTACAGGCGTTGGCGTTGATCCCGGGGGTTTCACGATCTGGAATTACAATGACAGCAGGTTTGTTTTCAGGGTTAGACAGAAAGACAGCAGCAGAATTTTCATTCCTTCTCGCGGTTCCAATTATTTTTGGTGCTGGTCTAAAAGAAATACCGACCCTTATAGGGTCGGGTGGATTAACAGTATCTTTAATTTTAGGTTTTTTATCAGCAGCGATTTTTGGTTTCCTCGCTGTCAGATTTTTAATTAAACATTTGGAGAGGGGTAGTTATAAACCATTCGCATGGTATCGTGTAATTATCGGGATTTTGATTGTCAGAATGATAATAATTTAATGGTGGGTTGTTTTGTTAACACACTATTCTGTGATATGATTAAATTGTATTATAAAAAAAATCGCTTATGAAAATATTAATCAAAATTGGTGGTGAAGCTGTTGCCTTAGTTGCTTTTCTGTATGGATTAGTTGCCGGACATATAATTGGGGTAGATATTGCTATTACGATAGGTGTTATAGTTGCTGTGTTCTTGATATGTTTTGAACGTCTAAATTTTTCTTTACCATAATCCGAAATTTCAAGATCAAGTGCTAGAATTAGCTGATATCCAAAGAGTCATAGTTATCTATTTGAGAGATAAGTATTTTGAAGAACATCAAGAAATAATAGGTAATCTGTGAAAAAGATAATGATAGTAGTTCATTAATAAAACCGTACATTTCTGTATGGTTTTATTTTATGCTTTGAAAATCTATCTGGGTGGGCGAAAGAGGATTCGAACCTCCACGGGATTGCTCCCACATGAGTTTGAGTCATGCGTGTCTACCATTCCACCACTCGCCCTGTGTTGTCCTCCTTTAATTTATCCTATAATACTACCGATTGTCAATTGAATGCTAAATGTTGTATAATATAACATATGGCACACATCATATCATTGGTGAATCAAAAAGGTGGGGTTGGCAAAACAACTACTGCAGTTAACCTTGGAGCATTTCTTGCAGATCTAGGGAAATTTGTCCTACTTTTAGATTTGGACCCACAAGCGAATGCAACAAGTGGGATGGGGATAAACCCAAATACAGCAAATGGTATTTACCAAATTTTTTCAGAAAAAATAAATCCCAAAGATGCTATTCAAAGAACTAGTATGACAGGGTATGATATTATTCCATCATCATCTGCATTGGCAGGATCAAGAGTTGAATTGTTAGATGTTGACGACAGGGAATATGTTCTAAAAAATATATTAGCAGATGTTAGAACTTTGTATGACTATATAATTATTGATTGTCCACCGAGTTTAGATATCTTGACTGTAAATGGATTGGCCGTTTCAGACAGTGTGATCATTCCTGTGCAATCAGAATATTATGCTCTAGAGGGATTGGGGCAACTTTTGGAAACAATGGATTTAGTAAAAGAGGGAATTAATTCTTCTTTAGATATATTGGGGGCAGTGGTAACTTTATATGACAAACGAAACAGGCTTTGCCGTGAAGTGGCAAAAGAATTAAATAGAAATTTTCCGGGAAGAGTTTTTTCAAGCATGATTCCACGCTGTGTTAATTTGGCAGAAGCTCCAAGTTTTAGGCAGACTATTCTAGAATTTAATCATCGTTCAAAGGGTGCAAAAGCATACAGATCATTAGCTCAGGAAATAATCAATTCAGAAAAACAAAAGTTTAGTATTTAATTTTTTTAATATGCCAAAAATAAAATCAGGGTTGGGGGCAGGACTTAGCTCTCTCATCCCAAAGCGAAAAAACTTGTCCCGCCGGATGACTGGGATAGAAAAAGAAGAAAATTCAGTTGAGATAAAAAATACATCTCAAGATTTTAAGGAGCCAGTTTTGGAAATTGATGTTTCGAAAATTTCTCCAAATCCTCATCAGCCAAGAGTTAGATTTGAACAAGTGGCATTGCAAGAACTCGCAGATTCAATTAAGGAACAGGGAGTATTACAGCCAATACTTGTGACACCTGCCTACGCTGAAGCTTCGGCAGGTAAACAGTACGAATTAGTTGCTGGAGAAAGACGTTTGCGTGCAGCAAAATTAGCTGGTCTTAAAAAAATTCCAGCGATAGTAAAATCATATTCAGAGGAGAGAAAAGTAGAAGTTGCTTTAATTGAAAATGTTCAGAGAGAAAATCTGAACATTATAGAGGAGGCAAAAGTATATTTGAATTTGCGAGATGAATTTGATTTAACTCTCCAAGAAATCTCTGATAATGTTGGAAAGAGTCCTGAGTATGTTTCTGTGGCGATGAAGATGTTGGAACTTCCTGCGGAAGTTCAGAAGTTAATTGCCGATCGCACGATTTCCAGAAATCACGGAATTTTAATTCTCAAACTTGGGGATGTTGAGAAAATGATTTTATTGGCAAAAAAAATTATAGATGAGAAGCTTACAATACCAGAAACAGAAGCGATTATATCAAGGAAGTTTCCAAAGAGTAGTACTAGGAGTAATAGTGGAAGACCTAGGAATATTGATAAGGAATTATTAGAGATAGAGAATCAATTGACAGGAACTTTGGACACAAAAGTGAAGTTATCTGGAGCAGTTGATAAGGGGAGCATAACTTTAATGTTTTTTAGTAAAGATGAACTGGGGAAGTTGTTGAAGCGACTTGAGGATTAATTTAAAAAGTTTATTTTCAGTAATTAGCAGATATAGAAGAGATCTAGAAAAGAAAATTAGGTAAAAAGAATAATATGTCCAATAAAAAAAGTAATAAGCAAATCACAATTTTTGAAGGTCAAAAGATTCGTCGTATTTGGAATGAAGAAAAAGAACTTTGGTATTTTTCTGTAATTGATATTATTGCAGTTTTAACTGACCAAAATGATTTTAAAAAAGCAAAAACATATTGGACAACACTTAAAAACCGCTTAAAAAATGAAGGAAGTCAACTGGTCACAAATTGTGACCAGTTGAAAATGGTTGCCTCTGATGGTAAAATGCACCTAACAGATGTAACAGACGGAGAAACATTATTTGCGTGATCACATGTCTGATGCAGAATTGGTTTTTACAGAATTAGCAGAACTTTCTACTTGTCAGATTGCAGAAACGATGAAGGCAAAAGGATTAAAAGAAAATAAAATACCAGCAAAGAAAGGTGGTAAAATCGCAAAAGATACAAGAATTGCTCTTGAAGAAAAAACAGGCAAAAAGGTTGTAACCGGAAAAAACTTTTTAATGGAAAGTAAAAAATTAAAAAAATAAATTTATTGTACAAATAAAAAAGATTTGAGCCACATCGATGATGTGGCTCAAATAATTAAAAGTGTAATTTCAGACTTTTAATTATGATTTTGAATAAAGGAAGTTGCAAAATGTATATTTGAATGTACTGAAAATGGGAAGTTTTTTCCATCGTCTATAAAATCAAATACTTCTATCTTGAAATCTCTACTCAACTTTTGAGAAGAACTTTTAGAATGATTCTCATGTTCGTTTGCACAAAGATGAATGATTTTATTTTGATCAACCGTTACAACATTAAAATCGTTTAAACTATCTGGGAAGAAAGTTTTATTTGTTGTTGCCAGTCTCGTATCAATAAAAGCGATTTTAAAGAATAATAATTGAAAAATATCTATAAATTGACAATTCTTTTTTTGCAGATAATTATTGACAACCGTCCTATTTAATGGACGAGAATTATCAGACCATTTAACGAATTCTATTGGTCGAATAAACTGAATGTCTGTTTCGAAAGACATTCTTTTGTTGTTCGGGAATTTATCAGAATTAATATCAGCGGAATTAAACATAGACTTGAGACCAGCTTTCAATAGGAGAGCCTCAATACGAATATCGTTGCATTTCTTAGTGAGATGAAAATGTGGATATTGAGATTTTATTCCTATAACCTTTCGGAACAAACCTCTGTTAATAGGATTGCTTAAATCAGCATTTAATAGATCTGTTAATAGCCCAGATTCAATGATTTTTTGCAACTGTTCAACGGGTATTTCTTTTTGCAGGATCAGATTTAATATTTGATTCCCTTGTGCTAAAGTTGCCTTTTTCATAGCAATCTCCCTTATTTGTGGCTTATTCTTGCTATTTACACTATGCAAAAGCAAAAATTAACCTGTCCGTAAAATTTTCAAAGAATAAATAACTAAATATAATATAGATCAAATTATGATTTTTGTCAACCTTGTCTGATTATATCTCTACTACAACCACTCTATCTGTATAATCTTCCTAGTATCTCTATTCCTTAAATTGGGGCAGTTTTTTTTGTGAATATTGATACTTCCAGCTTTTGAGACATAACCAATATTCTCTGAACTATTGTCAGGATTACAGCATTTAGCGATTCTAATTGATAATCCTGTCTGTCCACCAATAGTTATAAGTGGCTCTGAAGATTTAGAAAGAGTTTTTTTAACAACAGGGTTAGCCTCAGCAGTTTTTTTAACAGTTTGCAAAACAGGTTTTTTGATTTCTATTTTCTCTCCCATTTTTCTCAAAACACTTCTGATCTTGTGCTTAGCCTCATTCGTATAGACGATATCAAGCCAGCTCCGTTTGGGAAACAAATGTTCCTTAGTAAGTATTTTTACAATTTCTCCATTTTTAAGATGATAATTCAATGGAACAATTTTTTGATCTATCATAGCTCCCGCATAGCGGGATCCAATATCTGAATGAATCTTAAAAGCAAAGTCCAATGGGGTAGAACCTTCTGGTAAATCTATAACTTCCCCACGCGGGGTGAGCACAAAAATTCTATCGCTAAAGAAATCAAACTTTACATTTTTCAAAAAGGCATTATTATCAGGTTCTTTATTTTGCATGTCAACAAGCTGGGCTGTCCATGAAACATTTTTATTTAAGTGCTGTTCGTTTGCTTTAGATGTAAATACCTTATCTTTTTTATCGTCATACGCCCAATGTGCAGCAATTCCAGATTCTGCTTCATTATGCATTTCAGGTGTTCTAATTTGAATTTCTAAAATGGCTTGATCTGGTCCGAATACAGTGGTATGTAAAGATTTATAGCCATTAACTTTCGGCATGGCGATGTAGTCTTTAATTTTATTTGGCAAAGGTTTCCAGATATTGTGGATTATTCCCAAAGTGCTGTAGCAGTCTTTAATTTCTGGGACAATGATTCGTATTGCAATAATGTCATAAATTAAACTGGCATCTCCATGATATTTTTTGAGCTTCTTAAAAAAGCTGTAAATATGTTTCACACGTCCTTGCAAATCTGTAATTTCAATACTGTTTTTTATAAGTTGTTGCTTAATAATTTGTGAAGCTTCTGTCGCATATTGTGAATGAGCCTCTTTTTTATTATTGTAAATTTCTGTTATTTTTTTGTATGCGTCAGGGTGTGCTATCGGGAAAGATAGTGTTTCCAGTTCTCCTTTAATTTGACCCATGCCTAATCTGTTTGCTATTGGTGCATAGATCTCTAAAGTTTCTTGGGCAATGCGCAGTTGTTTAGTGACAGGCAAAGAATGAATTGTTTCAATATTGTGGCTTCTATCAGCTAATTTAATTAAGGCAACACGAATATCGTTATTCATTGCCAAAAAAAGTTTTTTCAAATTTTCTGCATGTCGTTCTAACCCGTGATATTTGGCTTTTCCTAATTTAGATACTCCTTCTACAAGTTTGGCTATTTCTACTCCAAATTCTTTTTTAATTTGATTAAGTGTAATCGGAGTGTCATCTACCACATCGTGCAATAACGCGGAAACTATAGTTTCCGCGTCAGAGTTTAAGCTATTTAATTTGATCGCTGTCATGCAGGGGTGAGTAAAGTAATCTTCCCCGCTTTCTCTTTTTTGCCCAGAATGAGCAGATTTTGCAAATTCATAAGCACGGGAAATTAAGTCAGATTCCCGTTTATCGCGATTTTCAATCAATTTAGATAAGGCATTATCCATTGATGTTATTATACTCTAATTTTGGGGGATGTAAAATCGTTTTTTGGTTTTTGTATAAAGTGTGATATAATGATGCAGATTAAGATGTAAAGAGAATTTTATGGAAAATAAATTATTTGAACAAGTTGATATAGAGAAGATAGCAAATGAAGGGGAGAAGATATATGAAAATATAAAAGCAGATTATGACCCCAAGGAAAAAGGGAAATTTTTAGCTATTGAAATAGATAGTCAAGATGTTTTTTTAGAAAATTCTAGTTCTGAAGCATTGCAATTAGCCAAACAAAAATATCCTGATAAGGTTTTCTATGTTGTTAAGATAGGATATGATTCTATTGAAACGATGGCGAAGAGTATACTAGAAAAACAACATGATGATTTTACCAGATGGAATTTGAAAGTAGGGGGGAATCTTGGTAGGAATGAAATTTACAATTATCTCTGTGAGTAAAAATAAAACTAGCAATTATATTTTTGTAGATGAATCTGGAGATCCCGGGAAGCCTTTTACCACAGATTCTAAAGGGAATAAAACAGCAACAGGAGCTAGTTTGTTTTATATTTTATCAGCTGTTTGTGTTGATTCAAAAAAACTTTTTGTTTTGGAGAATAAAATTGTGGAAGCGAAACTAAAATATGGTTTTAGAAGTGAATTAAAGAGTACTATTATTCCATTAAGTTTATATAAGGATTTATTGAAGATCATAAACGATCTTAAAATAAAAATTTTTTATAGATTAGTTGATAAAAAAACATATAAAGGAAAGTTTGCTGTTAATGGTGATAAAAAATTGCACAATATTTTCGATGAATATAATTTGGCGAAAGTTGTTGCTTTTGCAATTAAAAAATGTGAATTTAATAATGTAGAAGTAGTAATTGATAGGGCAGAACGCAGATTGTTAAATGGAAAGTTTGATAATTTTAATGATTATTTGAAGAAAAAAGTAAATACTAAAACAATAAAAAGAATCAATTATGTTACGCATGTAAACTCGGAATACGTTAATGCTATGCAAATTTCAGATCTTGTAAGTGGTGCGATAAAAGATTATTTTACAAAGAAAAATATTGAGCTTAGAAAAATCATCAAAAAATCTTTTTTATATAAAGTTTATTAGAACAAACAAAAAAGCGGGCACCCAGACCTGGGACACGCTTTTCAATTAATATTATATAGCGACCGTCCGTTATTGTCAAATATTGTAAAGTTAATAATTATCGCAGTATTAAATGAACTAGTTGTTACGTAGCATGCTACGTAACAAACTAAAATTGATATTAAAAAATCTCTCTGCCCAAGGCGGAGAGATTTTTTGTCGGCTTTAATTTATCAAATAATTCTACTCAAGCCCTTTCTCTATTGTAAATTTTGTTATTATTCCATTGATAACTTTAAAATCAATGATTCTATTTTTAGTATCAGTATCACAATCCATTCCATAAGTACAATTATTATTACAGGTAGCTGTATCTATATTATAATTATAGTCAGCCATATCTATTCCTCTGTCATTTATTATTTTAATATCTGGATAAACCTTTTTTAGATCATTGAAGCTATCTCCAACTGTTATTCCTCCCTTTGTTCTAAATGTAGGACTACTTATTGTTATACTTGTTACCCAATATGTCTCACCATTATTTTTAGGAGAATAAGAAACAAGATTAAGTCCTTCATATGATGTGTTTTTCAAAAATGTACCCTCATAAGTATCTGAGCCATAGCCAAGAGCACTAAATTCTTCTGAAATTGGCTCCCCAAGTGCTTTTAATAAAGTAGATTCAGATTCCCAGTCTCCTACTGCTAGGGTTTTGCCATTTTTATCTACTGAGAATTCAGCAATATTATTATCAGGATATTCTAAGAAATTATCTGCGGTATGTGCATTAGGATTTGAATCAGTATCTGAAGGAGTATTTACAACTTCATTATTAGAATCTGCATCGTTTTCTTGTGTTAGATCATTTTTTGAATCATCCTGCATTTGAATTTTTAAGTCATTAATATCTTGTCGCAAACTATTAACTGCCGATTTTTGTACAAAATAAACAACTCCGCCGACTACTAACGCGGTAACAACTATTGCTGTAATAATTGTCCACAAACTTTTTTCATCCATATTATATTATTTTTAAAAATTATTATTCCTATAATTTAAGAATAGACCGTTTTTTTTGTTTGTCAAACTCAGAGAAATGTATTTTCAAATTTGACAAGTCAATCAGCAAGGGCGTAAGATTAAAATGGAGTAAAAGAATAATTTATAAAATAATATGAGTAAAGAAAATATTCAATTAAGACATAAAACAATGAAATTTTTAGATAGAAAATTAATAGAAACAATACTAAATATTTCCGAAGAGACTCAGACGATTGAATTTAAACGACTCTATGGCGATAAAGTAGTAAGAAAAATTATTCAAACTATTGTAGCTATGGCGAATACAGATGGTGGAACTATTATTTTTGGTATTGATGATCCCGAGAAGACAAATCTAAAAGGAGCTGATAGGATTCTTGGTATTGAGGAAAATAAAGAATTATTTGATGAGGTTTTTCACAAAATATAAGATTCCGGAAAGGGCAATTAAAGAAGCGGTAACAAATGCAGTTATTCACCGTGACTATCATATGAAAAGAGATATTGAAATCAAAATATTTGAAGATAGAGTAGAGATTCTAAGTCCGGGGCTTTTCCCATACAATATTACTAAAAAGAATATTGGTCTTATTAGAGCCGGTGGGTATAGAAATGATTTGCTTGTAAAACATCTTCGTGAGTTTTCTGATCCACCGAACCTTGATAGGAATGAAGGCGTGCAAGCTATGAGAAGTGAGATGCATAGACAAAATTTATTTCCGCCAATATTTCTTACTTATCCAAATATAGAAGATTCGGTAGATGTAGTTTTATTTAACGAAGAAAGACCGAATGAATGGGAAAAAGTTTATGAGTATTTAAAAAATAATAAATATATTAGTAATCGAGAGGCAAGAGAAATAACACATATTGTCCAAATTGGTAAAATGTCTAAACTTTTCAAAAAATGGGTACAACAAGGACTACTTGATATAGTTTTATCTAAAGGTAATGCACCTAAGTATACAAAATATAAATTACCAAATAGAGATGAACTGAAGTAAGCTTACTTGCAAATAGGAATGCAAGTAAAAATAAAACCCTTTATCTATGCGAAAAAAAAGTGTTTTACTTGCAAAAACACGTTTAAAAGTACAGATGAACAGTGTATCGGCAACATTTCTAAAACAAAAAATCTTCCCGCCTTGGGCAGGGAGGTTTTTATTATAACTATATCCCCAATTCCTTGAGATCAAAAATTAATATTTCCTCCTGCCCATCTCTATTTGCTTCGGCAAGAAGTTCTCCAGATTTAGAATACACAGAACATCCACCCTCGCATTTTTCACCCCAAGAATCGCCAACTCTATTAGTGATACAAAGTGGCGCGTCACAACTTATTGCGATGTTGCTCCAATATTCATTTGGTCTCCATATTTCACGATTATTCGGGAAAAATACAAGTTGTAGAGATAACTGTTTAAGAAGTTTTAAACTTCTTTTAGCATTTGCATCATTACAAATTATACAACTTGCTTTTATTCCTTCCATCTCAAAAATATCAGGACCCTTACCTGGATCAAAATCATCCGGTTCATTTCTGTGGCGTCGTATAGATTTTATTCTGTCAGTTGTTGGATAAAGCCATGCCTTCTGATATTTATAAGTAAAATCATTAGGGCCAAGAAAAACCTGCGTGATGTGTCTGCGGATTCCTTCTTTTTCTATGAGACCAAATGAAACATATACATTGAGCTCATCAGCAAGTTTGCTAATTGCTTTACATGCAGGACCATTTGGAATTTCTTGGGCAAATTTATCAACATCATTTACATAGTCAGTTAAAGTCCCTTCATGGAACATGATTATTTTTGCACCTTTATCCTTTGCTTTTTTAACAAAATCAATAATCTTTGATAGATTTTTTTCTGGTTGTTCTTCAGTCGTTGAAATTTGAATCAATGCTATTTTCATAATTGTTGTTAAATTTATTAATTCGTGATCTGCGAATATCTTATCCTGTAGGGTGACCACCCCGATGGGTGGCGTTCTAAATTTATGTCCATTCGTTTACTATTAACCACACTCCTTATTACTACAAACAACCTCTTCACCATTTTTCTTAGTAACTTTTGTCACCATCATACTACCACATTTTTTACACTTATCTCCAGTTGGCTTATTCCACAATGCGAACTTACAATCTGGATAACCAGCGCAACCATAAAATATTTTTCCACGACGTGAGCGTTTTTCTACAATATCACTACCACAATCAGGACACTTTACTCCAACAGGAACTGGGTCGGCTTTTTTCTTCCCATCTTTATCTATATTTTTAATATTCTTACATTCTGGATAAGCAGAGCATGCTAAAAACTTTCCAAATCTTCCAGTTTTAATAACCATCTTTGCTCCACATTTATCACAGACTTCATCTGTCTCCTCTGGCTTTTCAGGTTTACCATCAGATCCTATTTGCTTTGTGTTTTTACATTCAGGATAATTAGTACAAGCCATAAATTTTCCAAACCTACCTAATTTGATAACCATTGGCTTCCCACATTTCTCACAAATCTCATCAGTAGATTCTTCAACAATATCTTTCTTATTAACTTCTTTCGTTTTCTTTTTCAAGTTCTCTTCAAATGGACCATAAAATTCTGATATTAAAGGAACCCATTCTTTCTTTCCTTCTGCAACTTCATCAAGATCTTCTTCCATTTTTGCAGTGAATTCATAATCAACAATTTTGGAAAAGTGTTCAACTAAAACATCTGTAACTACACATCCCATCTCAGTAGGAAATAATCTTTTGCCCTCATCTTTCTCTACATATTTTCGTGCGATGACAGTATTGATAGTAGGAGCATATGTAGATGGGCGACCGATGCCATATTCTTCCATGATTTTCACCAAGGTTGCCTCTGAATAACGAGCAGGTGGTTGTGTAAAATGTTGTTCAGGTTTAAGCTCCTTAAAGTTCAAATTTTGTTTTTCTTTAAGAGCAGGAAGAATGGCATTCTCCATTTTTGTTGGATACACTTTCAAAAATCCATCAAACTTTATTGTTGATCCAGTTGCGCGGAATATATAATTTTTTGCCGAAATATCAATTGAGGTAGAATCAATCAATGCAGGATTCATCTGGCAGGCAATTGCACGTTGCCAGATAAGTTCATAAATTCTAGCTTGTTTGTCATCAAGAGATTTAATTGATCCGGGAGTTTTAGATGGTTCAGTAGGCCTAATAGCTTCATGTGCTTCCTGTGCTCCTTTGGATTTAGTTTTGTAAAAATTTGCAGATTCTGGAAGATACTCTTTTCCGATTGATGAGGAGATATATTTTCTCATATTTTCAACAGCTTCTCCAGCAAGATTCAGCGAGTCAGTTCTCATGTAAGTAATGTGCCCACTTTCATAAAGGCGTTGTGCGAGCATCATAGTTTGTTTTGCGGAATATCCCAATCGATTGTTGGCAGCCTGTTGAAGTGTACTAGTTGTAAATGGAGGGAGCGGTCTTTTCTTTGTTTCTTTTTTTATGATGGATTCAACTTTATAGTCAGCATTTTTTAAGTCATCAACAATTTTGTCAGATGCTTTTTTATTATTGATTGCAAGTTTGCCAAGAGATTTCCCATCTTGCTTTGATAATTTTGCTTCAAAATCCGGGTTATCTTTGAACAGTGCATTTATCGTCCAGTATTCATCTTCCTTAAAAGCTTCACGCTCACGTTCGCGCTCAACAATTAATCTTACTGCAACAGATTGTACACGACCAGCGGATAATCCTTTTGCAACTTTCTTCCATAGGAAAGGTGATAATTTATATCCAACTAAACGATCTAATATTCGTCGTGCTTGCTGAGCATTAACTAAATCAATATCAATATCACGTGGATTTTTTAGAGCATTTTCAATTGCTTTTTTTGTGATCTCATGAAAAACAATACGAACATATTTATCTTTTTTGATTTTTAGAGCATGCATTAAATGCCATGAGATAGCTGCTCCTTCACGGTCTTCATCAGATGCAAGTATAACTAATTCAGCTTTTGGTAAATATTTTTTGATTTCAGATAAAGATTTTTTACCATTAGCTGTGATCTCATAAGTTGGAGTGAAATTATCTTCAACATCAACTCCTAATGTTTTTGCTGGAAGATCCCGCACATGTCCAAAAGAGGAGAGAACTTTATATTCCGTTGAAAGAAATTTAGAAATAGTTTTTGCCTTAGTAGGCGACTCTACAATTATTAACTTCATATGACGAGAATTAAGAATTAAGAATTAAGAATTAAGCCAATCACGTTACATTATTTATTCAGAATTCTTAATACTCTATTCTTAATACTTTATTGCTAACAGATTTTATATTATTTTCTGTTACATGTTTTATTTTATGTATTATGATATTACGAAGGTCATTCCTCCCATATTCCTTACTTTGCCTTTCATTTCCATTAGTGTCAAGGTTGCAGTGATTTCGGCGGTGCTTAATTGGGCTTTTTCTGCGAGTTTATCTATATGAATAGGCTCCTTTGATAAATTATCAAGAATGACTTTTTCTTCTGCACTATCTGGAACAATTTTTCTATTTTTAATAAAATTTGTTGCCAATGTCAAATTTAATTCCTCAAGAACTTCGCGAGCAGATGAAATAGGGTGTGCCCCAGATTTTATTAGATTGTTGGTTCCAACTGAGCTTTCAGAGAAGATGGATCCGGGGACTGCAAAAATTTCTTTGTTTTGTTCAAGAGCATGTTTAGCTGTGATAAGGGCTCCGCTTCCTTCCGTAGCTTCCACGACGATTACTCCTGATGCCAGCCCGCTAATAATTCTATTTCTTGCTGGAAAATGATGTCTTAAGGGAGGAGTTCCAATCGGGTACTCGCTAATAACCGCTCCAGATAATGCAATTTCTTCTGACAATTTTCTATTTGCAGGTGGATAAATATTTGGCACATCTAATCCATTCCCGAGAACTGCAATAGTGTTTCCTCCTGCTTTCAAACTTTCAGTGTGTGCAATTGTGTCTATCCCCGTTGCCATTCCACTCACGATTGTCAATCCCGCCTCCGCCAAATTTCTGGCAATCACTTGTGCAACCTGCCTCCCATACGATGTCACTTTTCGTGAACCAACAATTGCTATATTTATATTTTCTGGTTTAATTTGTCCTTTAATGTAAAGTGCAAAAGGGGGATTGTATAGTTCTTTCAACGATGCGGGATATTCTATTTCTTCAAGTGAGATAATTCTAATACCATGTTGTTCCAATTTTTGAAATTCTGTTTCTGGATCAATTCTATCGCGTTGAAGGATAATTGATTCAATAGCAGATTTTTCTAGCCCAGCCTGCTTAAAATCTGTCCAACTTGCTTTCCATGCAGTTTCGGGATCTCCAAAAAAGTTTATTAATTTTTTCATTCTCGCTGGTCCGATTTTTTCAACCAATCCAAATGCGTTATAGAAAATGTTTTGTTTCATGACGCTATTATTTTTGTTTTGATTATTTTTTTCGTTTGCTCCGTAGCTTCTTTTATTTTATCTATCTCATCTATTCCAAATCTCGCTAGAACAAATTTCTCAAGGGATGTCGCAATATCCGCACTAGATTTTATTCCTACTCTAATCCTATTAAATTTTTTCGTTCCCAATTCTCTAATAATTGATTCTACGCCATTATGCCCAGCTGATCGTGAATCAAAACTTTCTTTGACTGTTCCTAATGGGACATCAAAATCATCATGGATAATCCAAATATTTTCTGGAGGTATTTTATAGTAGTTCGCAATTGTCTTAACTGGCCATCCAGAATCATTCATGTATGACAAACTCTGTGCTAAAAAAAATCCAGTTTTACCCTGACCAACTGCTGCCCCAAATTTTGGTTTCAATGGCAACTCAATATCTAACTCATCTGCCAATTGTTCAATAACATCAATTCCAACATTATGGCGTGTGCCTTTATAATGTTCATCTGGATTACCAATACCTATAAATAATTTTTTATTTTCATCCATTAAGTTATTATTCTAAGAAATTTTTTATCCTCTGTCTTATTGTCTCAAATGTAGCGTCTTTAGGCAAGAGAATCATGGCAATTCCATTCCCTGTTTTTACTCTCGCATTTTTCAATTCTCCATTGGGTTTACTTGAAATCGTGTATGTAGAAATTGTAAGATCTTGAGATGCTTTGAAAATATCTAACAGTCTTAAAGTTTCCATTGTCCCTATATCCGTCTCTATATTTTTTCTGACATAGTTCCATATGTTAAAATATTTGAGAAACCCATCTATTTTTCCTGAAGTAGGAGCATTTACTTTTTCCCATATTGCAGAGATCACTTTTTGCTGTCGGTCAATGCGATCAAAATCTCCCCAGTATGAATGTCTTGAGCGAACGATTTTTAATGCAGTGTTTCCATTGATATGATTTTCTCCAGAAGGGATGTAAAAATATTCATGATCCCCAAATTCATCTGCAGGGAAAGATATGTCTGAAACAGGTTCCTCAAAGAACAAATCAATTCCTCCTAATTTATCTATCAGATCTTTGAAATCAGAAAAGTCAAAAGATGCGTAGTAATGAATTTCTATTCCTGAAATTTGTTTAATAGTTTCTTGTAAGTAAGTAATCCCAGATTTTTTCTCAAGATCTTTTTTAGATTTAATTGCATTTATGCGAGTGTAATAATTTTTTTCTGGCATTTTCACATACAGATCGCGTGGGATAGAGATAAGTTTAAGCTGATCGTTGAGCGGGCTGAAACTCGCTATCATAATAGTATCAGTTAATTCTCCTGATTGATGACCTTCTCCTCCTTTTCCCAAAAGCAAAAAATTTATTCTGCCTTGATCTTCATTTTCTAATTTCTCCGCCCAAGGCTGATCAGCCTTGGGCTGGCAATTTTCTGTCAAAAGATTGTCTTGTTTTATATCCGTCGTGCCAACTGTGTTAGTCGTGGTATATATAGTAGGAGTGACATCAGCTGTAATCTGTATTTTTGGTCTTAATAAAATAAATCCAGATAAAAATATTAATATTCCTGTGACAAAAAGAAATGCAATAATTCCAATTTTTTTGAGTACGTTTAACATAGTGTTTGCAAGAATATTTACCGTCTACCGTTTTTTATTATTTCAATTGATTATACCAAAAAAATGACAGTTGCTCAAGGTAACTGTCATTTTCTTGTGTTAATTTTAATTGGTATTCTTTGATTTTTTGAGACGTTGACAATTAACGCATTTTCTGGAATAATAACACTAGTTTGCAAAGTCTAAAAAACAATTAAAAAGGAGGTATATTACCTAATGAAAAGAATAGCTTTAATTCATGGTTGGAACTATAAGAACTATTCTGCATGTGCTAAAAGTGATAATGCATGGGAGGATAGAGCCGATTTGTTAAAAGAAATTGGCAAAGATTTTGAAGTTTTTGGGTTTAATCTTCCTGGATTCTGTAGAGAATCAGAACCAAAAAATAGTTCATGGGAGATTGAAGATTTTGCAAGGTACTTTGAAAATTTACTAGTCAAAAAGAATTTTGTCCCAGATGTTGTTCTTGGATATTCTTTTGGAGGAGCAATTGCGTTAAAATGGAAGATACTTTTTAAGAAAGATACCAAAGTTGTATTAGTATCTCCAGCGTTATTGCGTGCATATTCTAATAAAAAACCTCAATCAGTATTAAGAAAAGTTGTAAAAACATTATTACCGAATTTTCTAATTGAAATATTGAGAGATTTTTATCTCGCGCATATTGTGAAAAATCCTTATTATTATCATGGAACAAAATTTCTCAGAAGAACTTATCTTAATATTGTTTCTGTTGATATGTCAGAAGAATTGCAAAATGTTTTATCTAATGAAGTTCAATTAATTTTTGGGGAGAATGATACAGCCACACCACCTCAATTATTGTTGGAAAAAATTCAAAGTCAGGAATTAAAGAATCGTTTCGCTATTATAAAAGATGGAGACCACGATATAGGGCAGACACATTATAAAGAAATTTGCGAAGTAATCAAAAAGTTTATGGAATAGAAAAAATAAAAGGAGAATAGGAATGAGAATATCTGTTTATGAATTAAAAGAAATATGGAAAGATGCAGAATTTTATAGAGTTGACGAAAAAGATAATTTTAAAAACTTTGACATAGTCTTTATAGGTGAAAAGTCCAAGGAGACTGATAGAGTTTTATTTTTTGCTACCTACGCAAGAAATATTAAAAAA
>CAYZDR010000008.1:0-25925 GCA_964477425.1 uncultured Candidatus Saccharibacteria bacterium | reverse complement strand
CTAAATGTCTAAATCAGATCCATTTCGGTTACTTTATTAAATGACTTGACATGGGTGTAAGAATTAATTAATTAATTTCATAACATGGAAACAAACCAAAATAGCGTTTTTCTTTCAATGGTTATCCCTGCGTATAATGAGGAGAAAATATTATCTGAATCTATTCTCAAATTTGATAAGTTTTTTTCTGAAAAGGGATATACATACGAACTTATAGTTATTGATGATGGTTCAAAAGATAAAACTAAAGAGATAGCTCTTAATCTTGAAAAAGTTGTTGAAAATTTTCGTCTTGTGAGCTATGAAAAAAATCAGGGGAAGGGGAATGCAGTGAAAGTAGGAATGCTTGAAGCGAAAGGACAGTTTAAGCTGATGGCAGATGCAGATAACTCAACACCTATTGAAGAGATTGATGGATTTTTTCCATTTTTTGATGAAGGATATGATGTTGTTGTTGGGTCACGTATAAAAGGTGGAAGAGGAGAAAATGTTAAATTAGAGCAACCTCTTTATAGAGTCATGTTGGCGAAATCAGCAAATCTTATTATTAGGATAATGGCAGTTTCTGGAATTAGCGACACGCAATGTGGGTTCAAATGTTTTACATCAAAAGCTGCAGAGATAATTTTTCCAAGATTGAGAATTAAAAGATGGGGATGGGATATAGAAGCATTGGCAATTGCACAACGGAAAGATTTGAAAATTAAAGAAACTCCAGTAGATTGGTTTAATAGAGCAGAAAGTCGTGTCCGTCCAATTAAAGGAGCAATTACAACATTGATAGAACTGATGAAAATCAAACTTAATATTATAATGGGACGATATAAATAGATGCAAATAAAAATAAAGAAAAAAAGTCAAACTGGAGCAGAATTACGTAAGGACATCGTTAGCGGTAGTTGGGTAATTATGGCTCCAAAAAGAATTTATTCAGTTACGACCCACAAAAAGAAGAAATTGTCTATTTGCCCGTTTTGTCATTTGGAAGAAACTGAACAAGAAAAGCCAGTCTTAGAATATAAAAGACCTGATTGCACATGGAGTTTGGTGGTTATCCCAAATAAATTTCCATCATTGGATGAGTATGAAACTTTGGAGCAGAGGCAAGTTGGACCTTTTTCTGTTATGAATGCTGCAGGATTTCATGAAGTTATAATCACTCGTGATCATGATCGCCATATCCCTTCGCTTTCAAAGGCAGAAGTGACAGAAATTATTAGTGCATATCAAGATAGATATGTGAGTCTCATGAATAAAAAATTTATAAATTATATATCTATTTTTCATAATTTTGGCAAAAAAGCAGGAGCATCAATTGAACATCCACATTCTCAACTAATGGCGCTGACAGTTGTTGATCCCGACATAGAAAGCAGTCTTGCTGGGTCACAGAGATTTTATCAGAAACATAAAAAGTGTCCACACTGCACAATGATTGAGTGGGAATTGAAAGAGAAAGAAAGAATAGTGTATGAAAATAAGGATTTTGTTGTTTTTGCTCCATTTGTTTCTAGGGTCCCATCGGAGGTTCGTATTTATCCGAAAGATCACAAGCCGTATTTTGAAAGAATTTCTGAAAGTGAAAAAGTTGAATTGGCAGATGCTTTGAAGAATACACTTACTCGTATTGAACTTGCCTTAGACAATATAGCATTCAATTATTTTATCCATACTGCTCCATGTGATGGAAAAACTTATGAACATTATCATTGGCATTTAGAAATATTTCCAAAAATTTCCATAGAAGCAGGTTTTGAAAAAGGGGCGAGGATGGAGATAATTCCTATTCTTCCAAAAGATGCAGCAAAGGCATTGAGGGATGTAAAAATAGAAGATAATGATTGATATTGTAAAAATTGTTGTGGGATCTATGCTTCCAATTACAGAATTGAGGTTATCAATACCTTATGCTATTGGAGTTCTGAATTTCACATGGTATTCAGCTTTATTTTGGTCATTGATTGGAAATATTATAATAACTGCATTTCTGTTGTTTACACTAGAACCTGTTTATAAGTTTTTAATGAAAAACTTTGATATTTTTGATAGATTTTTCACATGGCTTTTTAATAGGACAAGGAGAAAACATTCAAAATTATTTGATGTTTGGGGGGCAGTAGCTCTTGTTTTGTTTGTTGCAATTCCTTTACCTGGGACTGGAGCATGGAGTGGATCACTAGCAGCGTCTGTTTTTGGAATTAAATTTAAGAAAGCGTTGCCTTTAATCATAGCAGGATTGATAATAGCAGGAACTGTTGTGACAATTTTAACGGTAGGAATACAATCATTTATATGAACAAAATAATTATTGCAAATTGGAAGATGAATCCTCAAAGTCAGCAAGAGGCACAGGAATTGACAGGTGCTATCAGAAATGGGATTGATTCACAACATCCCAATCATCCGATGGGACACTGCGTGAATACTAACATAGTTTTATGCCCTCCTTTTGTATTTATGGAGAAAGTCAAACAAATCTTGAATAAAAGTAAAATTATGTTGGGGGCGCAAAATATCTTTCATGAAAATAGTGGATCATTTACAGGTGAAATTTCAGCTCCAATGATTAAAAGTTTAGGATGTGAATATGCTATATTAGGACACTCTGAAAGAAAAAAATATTTTTTTGAATCATTAGATGATATAAATAAGAAAATTATCTCTGTGTTAAAATCAGAAATGACCCCTGTGGTATGCTTAGAAGACTTGTCCGCCGTAGCTCCCGCAGGAGCGGAGGTGGATCAATTAGAAACTGTTTTACAAAATATTCCAAAAGAAAAACTTAATAAAATTATTTTTGTTTATGAGCCCGCATGGGCGATCAGTGATGGGAAAAATCCATCTAACACTTTGCCAGACTCAAATGATGTTTTGAGTGCCAAATTGCTAATTCAAAAATTTCTCTCTTCAATTATAGGAAAGAAAAAAGCATTAGAGACAAGAATTATTTATGGTGGAAGTGTAAATGCTAAAAATGTTAAAGATTATGTCGGTAAAAATTTAATGGATGGAGCATTGATAGGCGGAGCATCTTTACGTGCAAAAGAATTTATTAAAATAATTAACATTGTGGAGGATATGAAATGTTAGCAAATGCCAGAGAATTAATAAGTCGTGCTCAAAAAGAAAAATATGCTTTAGGAGCTTTTAATACGTGCAATCTTGAAATTACTCAAGCAATTATCATGGCAGCAGAAGCCAAAAAATCTCCTGCAGTTATTCAGGTAAGCGAAGCATCTATTAAATATGCTGGATTAAAGGCACTCGTTGGGATGATTCAAAATTTAATTAGTGGTTCAACTGTCCCATTGGCATTACATTTAGATCATGGCAGAAGTTATGAAATAGCTGTTTTATGTATTGAAGCAGGATTTTCTTCAATTCAAATTGATGGATCAAATTTGTCTTTTGCAGAAAATGTAAAATTATTGAAAAAAGTTGTTAAGTATGCTCATAAAAAGAATGTTTTCGTACAGGGAGAAATAGATAAAACTCCCGGAGGACATGCAGGTTCTACATCTGAAAAAGAGATTAAAAAAAATGGATTAACGGATCCAGATAAAGCAAAGAAGTTTGTAGATGAGACAGGGGTTGATTCTCTTGCTGTATCAATAGGGAATGCACATGGATTTTTTGATGGAGCTGTGCAACTTGAATTTGGTATTCTTCAAGAAATTAGAAAAAAAGTTAGCGTTCCTTTAGTTTTGCATGGAGGATCTGGGATCCCAAATAAATTGATTAAACAAGCAATAGAGTTTGGGATTTCAAAGATTAATATTGATTCAGATATTAGGTTTGCTTTTACTTATACACTCCGTGATTTATTCAATACTCCTCTTGATACGATTGATCCCCGAGATATTTTGTCTGAAGCAAGAGATGCAATGCAGGAAGTTATAGAGAGGAAAATTAATGTCTTTGGATCTGCGGGGAAAGACAGATAAACCTGCCTTCGCCAAAGGCTACGGCAAGGCAAAGCACAGATGTAAAACAGATGCTCACGGATCGTGGATATGACTAAAATTTTCTACCGAGATTTATCTCGGGTTATCAAGGCTTTAGCCTGACGTAAAAGGCGGTAGAAGAATATAATTTATTAAGCAGGGCATAAAAATGTGGACGATCAAAAAACAAATAGTTTTGAAATAATTTTTAGGACAATTTTTCTCTTTATTGTGTGGTTATCTATTGCGATTTATATAGGGCTAATGGGGATGTTTACTAGGCACATATCGTTCTATATGTTTTTAGAAGAAATAGTTTTATATGCGTTTTATGTTTTCATGTTATATCGTTGGTGTGGTAAAAAGAATATTTATTTAGGAATATTATTAAGTTTTATTCCCTTCTCTATTATATTTTACTTTACGTTTTTTTAATGAGTATAGTATTTATAAGAAAAAAATTAATTTTTAATTATAACAATATGGATAACAAAAAGATTAGAGTGGCGATAAATGGATTTGGACGAATTGGGAGGGCGGCTTTTAGAATTATTTTGGAAAAACATGACAACATTGAAATTGTTGCTATAAATGATTTAACAGATAGCAAAACTCTTGCCCATCTTTTGAAATATGATTCAGTTTATGGGCAGTTTAATGGTGAAGTCAACAGTGGAGATAAAAAAATAATAGTAAATGGGCAGGATTTTAATATTCTATCTGAAACAGATCCAGGAAATCTTCCATGGGAAAAGTTAGAAGTAGATGTTGTTTTGGAATGTACAGGTGTTTTCAGAAAAATGGAAGAAGCAAATCGTCACATTTCTGCAGGTGCACAAAAAGTTATTATTTCTGCTCCATCAAAATCTGAAAAAATTGGAGTGTATGTTATTGGAGTGAATGATCAAGAAATACCTAAGGATGCCCAAGTAATTTCCAATGCTTCATGTACAACTAATTGTGTTGCTCCTATAATGAAAGTCCTAGAGGATTCTTTTGGAGTAGAAAAAGCCTTGATGACGACAATTCATTCCTATACATCTTCTCAAAAAATTGTTGATAGTCCTTGTAAAAATTTAAGGGAAGCTAGGGCTGCTGCAGAAAATTTAATACCTACAGATACTGGAGCTGCCACAACTAGTGCTAAAGTTTTACCTGCTTTACTAGATAAATTTGATGGCATGGCGGTTCGTGTACCGACTCCAGTTGGGTCATTGACGGATATAACCGTGGTTCTAAAAAAAGACGCCGACGTAGAGAGTATTAATAGTGCTTTAATAGATGCTTCAAAGTCTGATAGTATGAAAAACATTCTGACTGTTACAGAGGATCCAATTGTTTCTTCAGATATAATAGGGAACCCACATTCTGCAATTGTTGATCTTGCTCTTACAAAAGTTGTCGGTGGTAATTTGGTAAAAATTGTGGCGTGGTATGATAATGAATGGGGATACGGGAACCGATTAGTAGAATTAGTACATAAATTAATGGTGTAAAGGTGTAATTATATTTTTGTTCGTGTGGGAACGTGTTTAATGAACAATGAACAATGAACAATGACTACGGACAACGTCGTAATTGATAATTGAACATTGATAATTGTACATTGATTATGTAGGGGCGTGCCTTCATGGCCGCCCGCGTATTAATGTAGTAGATGAGGGAATGTGTGAGAAATTTAAAACATTGCGACGAACGACGACGCGGGTGAAAACATGGTTTCACCCCTACGTAGATATCTACGTAGATCAAAATAAATAAAATAAAAAAGCAATAGCATGCCCGATAAAAAACAATCAAAACAAAAATCAATGGTGCTTTTTGAGGAGGCTCCAGTTAGAAGAATGTGGGTAGAAAAAGAAGAAAAATGGTATTTTTCTGTTGTTGATGTCGTTAGAATTTTAACAGAACAACCTGATAATCAGATAGCTAGAAAATATTGGAATAAACTTTCCCAAAGACTCAGAGAAGAAGGAAGTGAAGTGGTGACATTTTGTCACCAGTTGAAATTAGTGGCTCCAGATGGGAAAATGCGTGAAACAGATACTGCAAACGTAGAAACTATGCTTCGTATTATCCAATCAATCCCCAGTAAAAAAGCTGAACCATTCAAAGTCTGGCTTGCCAAAGTCGGCTATGAACGATTACAAGAAACAGTAGATCCTGAATTAGCAGTAAACCGTGCTAGAAAAAACTGGAAAATGGCAGGAAGATCAAAAGAATGGATTGAACAGAGAATGAGAGGACAAGAAATCAGGAATAAGCTAACTGATTATTGGGGAGAGAATAAAGTTAAAGAAGGATTAGAATATGCGAAATTAACAAACATCATTCATAAAGAATGGTCAGAACTAACTACACAAGAACATAAAAAATTAAAAAACTTAAAAAGAGAGAATTTACGAGATAATATGACTGAAGCAGAATTAATTTTTACAGCTTTGGCAGAATTATCAACAGCACATGTTGCAAAAAAAGATAGAGCAAAGGGCTATAACGAAAATGCAGTTTCTGCTAAAAAAGGTGGAGGAGTTGCAAAACGTGCTAAAAAGGATTTTGAATTACAGACAGGGCAAAAAGTAATAAGTGAAAATAACTTTTTATCAGAAAAAAAGAAAGTCAAGAAGATAAAAAGATAAATCCTATAGAAGGATCTACAGAGTCCCGCCTACGCTCTGAATTTATTATAGAGCTTCGGATGGGCAAGTTAACTCTGTAGATCAAAATAAAATCAATGCAAATTTTAAATCAAAAAATAAATAAGAATATCTCAAAAGATTTCTCTCCCGTTCCGTTTAACGCTCCAGAACATGGACTATATACCATAGAAATAATAGCAAGCTGTAAAAATTGGTTTCAGAACTGGAATCATCTATTTAATGACGATGATCTAACCGTTAAGATAGATAATATAGAATTTCCGAAACTAAATGGGAAGAATGGACTATTTAATGGCGAAGTAGCATGGAATGGGAATAATCTAAAAGGATTAAAAAAGACAAATGTTTTTATCATAAAATTAGAATCAGGAGATCATAAACTCAATTTTATCATCAATCAGCATCCATACATAGAAAGTATAAAAATAAATAAACTAGAGGATGATAATGTCATCAAATATATCCCAGAATCTAATAAACAAGCTCAAGATGAAGATAACAGACAATGGATAAATATAATACTTATTAATCTACCCGTAAAGAACATTAAAATTTTAGCAAAAGCTGAAAAGAGAGAGAAAGACAGAGATGATATTAAACTAATAATTAACGGAGCGATACAAAAAAATCCAAATCCAGATTCAGACTACTTTAAAAATTGGTATTGGTGTGGAAGTTTGGATGATGGTCAAGAAAAAACATTTAATAAAGAATTTAATGAGCCAAAAAGGTTACATTACATTGAACTGTGGGCAGATAGGATGCCGACGCTGAATGAGGTGGAGGTTTTTTTAGGTGAAAAAGCTAAAATCGTTTGGGATAGCACTATATTAAGAGAAGAACCAAAGATTGAGGATGATAATATTTTGATAGAAGAAATAGAACAAGGAGAAAGAGTAGATATATTAGAAAGAGCTGTAAAAGGAGATAGACCAAAGAATAGTAATGGTGTTTTATTGTCCAGCAATAGATGGCATAGAGTGAAATATGATAATCAAGAGGGATATATTTATTCAGAAGCGATAGAAATTGATAGTGAAGATGATGAGACGATTAAAAAAATGATTATTCAGAAATCTAAAGAAATGGATTTAGATGCTGAAATTTTGTTAGCTTTAGCGCAGTGCGAATCGCAATCTTTTCCATATACTGTTTCGTATGATGAAAAACTTCCAGAGATTGCTTTTGGTGTAATGCAGATCTCAGGAGATTTATTTATAGACTTAAATGACCCCCAAAAGTCTTTCTATAGTCCATTTGAAAATATTTTTGATATTGAAAAAAATATACAAGGTGGAGTCAAATATTTTGATCATCTTTATAATGGGAAATATAAAGATGATCCAGATCGATTGAGGAAAACAATTGCTGCGTATAATTCAGGTCCCGGAAACGTGAGTTTAGATAAACCACTAAATTTAGATATCCATGAAAACCAAACAAATAGATTAGTTAATTGTGTCTCAAACCATCTTAATAAAAGAACTTTTAAGAATATAATTAAAAAGTTTCTTCCAGTAATATTATTAATATCACTTTGTTCTCTCGGATGGATATCTAGGTCGGATAAAAACATGGATATTAAAAAATTAAATATACAAGCCGATCTCACTACAGAAAATGTTGAAGTAGTAGATAATATGAATGATATTGATCAACCTAAAATAGTTTGGGACGAAGAGAATAGAAATATAAATTTTTTTAATGAGAATAGTAATTTGAAAGGAAGTATAGATAGCAGGAGATTACAATTAGATAGTATGTTTCAAATCCCTATAGATGAGACGAGTGATAACTCTATTCGCATATACGATGAAATTATTGAGTACCCCGAAAATGTTTTCTATTTTTTGACAAGCACTTTTTATATGTGCGGAGCTCAGAATTGTACGTGGGTATTGTATAAATATGATATTGAAAATGATTCTATAGAGTTTGTCGCTGATGATATATTTGGAGCTTCGATTGGTCTATATCCAAATCCTGATTTTAATAAGATTGCCGTAACGAGGCATGTACACGGTGGCTATTGTAACAGCGGCGGATATGTAAATGTTGTAGATTTATTAAATTTAGAAACAAAGAAAGTCAATAAGTTTAATGAATCTTATCAAACTTCTTATATAAACTTTTTAAAATGGAAAGATAATGATAAAATAGAATTCGGAATTACTCATTCAAATTGCGACCCTGATTTTGAGCGAGAACCATTAAAGGAAGTTTTAGAATATGATACAGAAAAATCTAACGACGTGCTTTCTATATCAAAAGATGATACAGAAGATACAATGGCCAGTAAATTAATGGCAACTGTTATTAGAGGAGAGAGTATATTGATAGATAGCAATAATGATGGTCGGGAAAAATTTTATAAATTAATTGATGATTTGGATGGCGATGGAGATGATGAAAGATTTTAAGGGATAGTGTGGTATAATTAAAATAATCCACCTACTCCGCCTTGGGCGGATACGGCGGACAAAGTCTTCTACGCTCTTTTGCGAAAGAGCCTCGGCAGACTAAAGGGAAAAAATATGCTAAAAACAATAAAAGAAGCGGATTTGGAAAACAAGACAGTTCTATTGAGAGCTGATTTAGATGATTCAGATACATCAGACAAGGATAATTTCAGATTGGAGGTATTAGTCCCTACAATAGATTATTTATTGGAGAATAATTGCAAGATTATTATTATCGGACACAGGGGGCGACCTAACGGTATATTAGATTCACGATTAAGTTTGTTGCCAGTTTTTGAAAATTTAAAAATAATATTAAAAGATAGTAAGGTTAGTTCTCTCTGTTTTGTTCCAGACGTGATCAACGGAGACAATGAAATTATTAAGAATTTGGCTGTTTGTGATGTTATAATGTTAGAAAATTTGCGCTTCTATGCCGGGGAAGAATCAAATGATGAACAGTTTGCTAAAAAGTTAGCTGGGTTAGCAGACGTATTTGTAAATGACGCTTTCGCTGCCTATAGAAAACACGCATCAATTGTCGGTATTCCTAAATTTTTACCAAGCTATATGGGGCTAAGAATGGCAGAAGAAATAAAAGTTTTATCTGAAGCTATGAAAAATCCAAAGCGTCCAGCAGTTGCAATTATTGGTGGAGCAAAAGTTGAGACCAAGGCTCCATGTATTGATAATTTGTCAAAAATTTATGATCATGTTTTAATTGGTGGGAGAATTGGACTAGTTAGCGTAGCAGATGAGAAGCCATTTATGATAGAGGATCGTAAAATAAATAATGTAATATTTCCAGTTGATTATATCGGAGATAGGCAATACGATATAGGAAAAAATACTATTGAAAAATACAAAGAAATAATTTCAAAAGCAAAAACTATAATCTGGAATGGACCGATGGGGAAGTTTGAAGATGATGATTTTATGAATGGAACAAAAGAAATTGCAGAGGCTGTAATAGCAAGTGGAGCGCATACTGTTATAGGTGGTGGAGATACAATTGCTGCATTAAACAAATTAAAAATACCACTTGATAAATTTAACTGGGTTTCTGTCGGAGGTGGGGCGATGCTTAACCAATTATCTCAGCCCGAGGCTGATCACCCGTTAGGGTGAAATGAACAATGATCAATGAACAATGAAAAAAACAAAAATAAAAAATATAAATGCAAGAGAAATTTTGGATTCTAGGGGGAACCCAACTTTGGAAGTTACTGTCAAATTAAAAGACGGTAATGTTGGAATTGCAGGAGTTCCTTCAGGAGCCTCTACGGGAAGCAATGAAGCTGTTGAAATTCGTGACGGAGATCAAAGATATAATGGCAAGGGAGTTTTGAAAGCATGTAGTAATGTTAATAATCAAATTTTCAAGGCACTTCATGGATGCAATGTGATGAATCAGAATAAATTAGACGACATTCTTATTGATCTAGATGGGACAGATGACAAATCAAAACTGGGAGCAAATGCAATTGTTGGGGTTTCTATTGCTTGTGCTAAAGCAGCTGCACAATCATATAAGATAGAGCTGTATGAGTACATAGAAAAAATATTTGGACAGGCAAATGATGATTTTCCAACTCCTATGTTCAACGTTTTCAATGGTGGCAAACATGTTCAAAACAAGGTTGATATTCAGGAATTTATGATCATCCCAAATACAAAAATAGAAACAGAAGAGCAAGTAAGAATTGGTTCAGAAATTTTTCATAGTTTAAAAGGTGTTCTTCTAGAGAAAAAGTTAAATGTGGGAGTTGGAGATGAAGGTGGATATGCTTCAACAGTAAAAACTCATGATCAGATTTTTGAATATATGTTGGAGGCGGGAGAAAAAGCTGGGTATGAAGTAGGCTCACAATTTCAGTTGGCAATTGATGCAGCAGCCTCTTCATTCTTTGATCCAGATGATCAAAAATATATATTTGCATTAGAAGATAAAGAATTTTCACCAGATGAACTCGTAAAGATTTATCAGAAATGGGTTAAAAAATATTATCTATTTTCTATTGAAGATGGATTGGATGAACATGATTTTAATGGATGGAGCAAGATGAAAGATATTTTATCGGACACCCAAATTGTTGCAGATGATCTGACTGTTACTAACACTGCTTTTTTGGCAAAAGCTATCAATAAAGGGTGTGCTAATGCAGTTATTATTAAACCAAATCAAATTGGAACTGTCACAGAAGCGATTAAATGTGCGCAAAAGGCAAAAAACGCTGGGTGGAAAACTATTGTATCACACAGGTCTGGAGAAACATGTGATGACTTCATAACAGATTTGGCAGTTGGCATCGGGGCAGATTTTCTAAAAGCAGGGGCTCCTTCACGTGGAGAAAGAGTCGCTAAATATAATAGACTGTTAAAAATTGCACAATCATGACAGAAAATAAAAAGAAAAAACCAGTAGTTTTAATGATTTTGGATGGCTGGGGGATTGCTCCTCCTGGAGAAGGGAATGCGATTTATTTAGCCAACACTCCCGTTATGGACAAGCTATGGGAAGAGTTTCCACATGCAAAAGTTAAGGCATATGGTGAAGTAGTCGGATTGCAAGAAAATAAAACAAGCGGATCTGAAACTGCACATGAAAACATTGGAGCAGGCAGAGTTGTAATTCAAGATTCTAGATATATTACTGAAAGCATTGAAGACGGAAGTTTTTTTAATAACACTGTTCTTTTGGGAGCAATTAAGAATCTTAACAAAAATAAAAATTCTGCACTTCATCTCATGGGACTATTAAGCTCTGATGACAGTTCTCACAGCAGGCAAAAACATCTAAAGGCATTGCTAGAATTTGCTAAAAAAAATAGAGTAAAGAAAGTTTATCTTCATCTTTTTACAGATGGAAGAGATGCTCCACCTAGGAGTGCGAAACAATTTCTCAGAAAGTTAAGTGACACGATTCAAGAAATAGGAGTGGGCGAAATAGCAACAATTGGCGGAAGATTTTATGGCATGGATAGATCAAAAAATTGGGATCGGCTCATGATTTCATATAACGCAATGGTACTTGGAAAAGGAGCTACTGCTAAAAATGCTTTTGATGCAGTTGATCAAGCATATGAGAAAGGGGTCACAGATGAATATATTATTCCCACCGTTATTGTAGATGATCACAAACATCCAGTTGCTACAATTAAAGATAACGATTCTGTAATATTCTTTCATTTGAGATCAGATAGAGCACGTCAATTCACTAAATTATTTGTCTTGGATAGTATTGAAGAAGCGAAAGGAGTGAAGAGAAAGAAAATATTGAAGAATCTGTTTTTCGTTGCTTTTACTAATTTCGGGCCAGACTTGCCAATAAGAACTGCTTTTGCAACTTCGCCTATTAAAAATACACTTCCTTTCGTTTTAGGTGGTTTGAAACAATTGTATATAGCAGAAACTGAAAAATTTGCACATGTTACATACTTTTTCAATGGTGGTTATGCCAATCCAATAGGTAGTGAAGCACGTATTGTTATTCAATCCAAAGATGTTACTAGTTATAAAGATAGTCCAGAAATGTCTTCTAAAGAAATCAGTGAAGTTATTGTCGGGAACATTAAATTTGATGTGTATGATTTTATAGCAGGTAATCTTGCGAATTTAGATATGGTTGGTCATACAGGTGATATTAAAGCTGCTATTAAATCTGCTGAATATGTTGATCATGTTGTGGATCAGATTGTTCAAAGTGTTTTAGAAAAAGACGGAACAGCTATTGTTGTTGGAGATCATGGTAACGCAGATGAGATGTTAGATATCAATACAGGGGAAATTATGACTAGTCATTCTAAAAATCCAGTTCCATTTATTATCATTAATAATTTATGGCAAGGGAAAAATAAAATACTTAAAGATGTTAAGCTATGTGATGTCGCTCCTACTGTTATTGATTTATTTGGGCTAGAACAGCCAATAGAGATGACCGGGGATAGTGTGCTAAAAGACGAATTGACACTAAAATAGAACTAATATTCACTAATCACTAATTTACTCGTCCGTATGTTTATATGTTAAGATGTTAAAATGTTTATATGAAGAAAATTATTACAATAGGTGGAGCAGTTAGAGACATTTTTTGTGTTACAGATATGGCTAAAATGATAGCTAATGATGGAGATGTTAGTTGTGAAAAAATGCTTGCATTTGAGCTCGGATCAAAAATATATATTAACAAATTTTTGAATACCATGGGTGGATCTGCATGCAATGTTTCCACTGGGCTTAAAAAAATGGGGATAAATTCTTTCCCATATGTAGAAGTCGGGGATGATGATGCCGGAGAAATTATTAAAGGAGAACTTAAAAGAAATAAAGTCCCGACAAAATTAGTCCATATTGATAGAAAAAAGCAAACTGGTTTTTCATTTTTTATTGTAGATAGTGAATCTAGAGAACATGTTGTTTTCATTGGTAAAGCAGCAAGCGAAGATATCAATATTAATATCAAAGAAATTTCTGCGATGAAACCAGACTGGCTGTATGTTGGATCTTTGGGTAAATGTCCAGAAGATGAATTTCTAAAAATTAGGTCAGTTAAGAAAAATATAGATGTGAAAATAGCAATGAATCCTGGGATTGATCAGATCGAGAGAAAGAATAAAGAGCTATTGAAAGTTATAAAGTTATCAGATGTTTTAATATTAAATCGTGACGAAGCAGTATCAATGGTAGTATATGGTCCCAATGGGATAAATAAAAATATTCCTGAATATGGGCTATCGCAGATACGATTTTTGTTTGATGAATCTAAAAAATGGGGAGTGGATATTATAATCATTGCAGATGGGGAAGGCGGAGCTTATTTGAAAAATTGGCAGGAAAATAAAATGTATTTTTGTGAATCATATCCAGCTAAAAAATTAGTTGATACCACTGGAGCAGGAGATGCTTTTGTCTCTGGATTTATGGCAGGATTTATGGTAGGTGAAACTGTAGAAAGATGCTTGAAATTGGGAGTAGTAAATGGGAGTAGTGTCATCCAGTTTCTTGGAGCACAAGAAGGTCTTTTAACTGTCCAAGAAGCAGAAAAGAAAATCAAGAAGATAAAAGTAAGGATGATTTAAGGGTGACTGTCAAAATTTGACAATGCTTCTCAACTCTGATAGTATTGTATTACAAAGTATTACAATTAATTTATAATTTTATGCGTGAAGTAATTAACATTTCTTTACCTTCTCGAATGGTCAAAACTGTAAAAACTGCAGTTAAAAAAGGTGATTATATTAGTACAAGCGAATTTTTTCGTGATCTTTTACGTGATTGGCAAGCAAATAAATTATTAAGTGAACTAAATGAAAGTCGAGAAGAAATCAGGTTAGGTAAAGGGAATACTCTTAAATCTCTTAAAGATTTAAGATAATTTTATTTGTATGAAAATTATTTATTCTTCTAAATTTGCAAGAGAATATAAAAAATTACCTCAGAATATTAAAGATATAGCCGAACAGCAAGAAATGATATTTCGTAAAGATTCTTTTGACCCTAAATTAAAAACACACAAATTGAAAGGTAGACTTAAAGGATTTTTATCTTTTTCTATTGGGTATAAATATAGAATAATTTTTGAATTTTCTATAAATGTAAAAACGGCATATTTTCATTCGGTTGGTAACCACGATATTTATCAATAAAAATCAAATGCAATATAAATATAATAGTATAACTACACCCCTTGTTCCTTTTTTTTCCCCACAATCAATTGCAGTAGTAGGTGCTTCGCGGGATCCTAAAAAAGTGGGTGGGGCTATTCTTGAAAACCTTATTCAGAGTGGTTTTTTGGGTGATATTTATCCGGTTAATCCAAAAGCGGAAAATATTCAAGGGATTAAAAATTGGAAAAGTATCTCAGAACTTCCACATACAAAAATTGATTTAGCAATCATTGCCGTTCCCGCCTCAGCAGTTTCACGTGTGCTTGAGGAATGTGGAACTATCGGCATCAGATCAGCCATTATTATTTCATCTGGATTTAGTGAAATCGGGGATAAAGGCAAAGAACTAGAAAAAACAATAATTGAGACGGCTCGCAAAAATAATATCACTTGTTTGGGACCAAACTGTCTTGGCATCATCAACACTGAAAATAAATTAAACGTTTCATTTGCTTCAGCTTTTCCCAAAAAAGGAAAAGTTGCTTTGGTTTCTCAGTCAGGAGCCATAATCTCTGCACTAACAGATTGGGGGAATCAGAATGGCCTAGGCTTTAGTAAAGTAATAAGTCTCGGGAATAAAGCACTGTTAGATGAAATTGATATTTTAAAATTTCTTGAAACAGACAAAAAAACAAAAGTGATAACACTTTATCTTGAAGAAATTTCTAGACCCAAAGAGTTTATAGATGCAGTTATATCTATCAGACGTAAAAAGTCTGTAATTATTTACAAAGCTGGAACATCCAAAGCAGGGCAGAGTGCTTCCCAATCTCATACCGGAGCGTTAGCGACGGAGGATAGAATTGTGGATGCAATCATTAGAAAGAGCGGAGCGATTCGTGTTCACAGTATTGAGAAATTTTTGCAGACAGCACAACTTCTTAGTTCTTGTCCTAAACCAAGCAATAAAATTTTTGTTATTTCAAATGCTGGAGGACTGGCAGTGTCATCAGCAGATATTATTTCTTCAACAAATAATTTGAAATTTCTAAATATGGATTCTATAAAAAGTTCTCTTCAAGAAAAAATTCCTGCTTTTCTATCTGTAAATAATCCATTAGACATAGGAGGAGATGCAACGAGTGCAAGATATGAAAGTATTTTCAACATTTTAGAGAGAGAGAAAGATCCTGTGACGATTTTTACAATGATTACTCCTCAGAAAATGACTGACATGGAAAATATTGCGTATGCAATTAAGACATTCAATAAGCGGAACAAAAAACATTTTATTCTTCCAGTCTTCGTTGGTGGAAAAAGTATTCAAAAAGCACATAAAATGCTTCAAAAAGAAAAATATCCAGTTTTCAATTTTTTAGGAGATGCTTTAGAATCATTAGATTTGGCGACAACATCTACTAAAATTTTAATCAAGTTGAATAGGAAGACACAATATAAGTTATCTGATTCAGTTAAACAAGATTTGGAAAATAAATTTAAGAACAATAAATGGTTATCATTGGATCAATCTATGTCTGTTGCTAGTGCGATAGATATTTCTGTGCCAGAATCAGTTGTGATAAATGATATTGCAGAATTAAACAATGAAACATGGCAGTTGAAGTTTCCATTAGTGGCAAAAACGGCAGTGGGTGATATTGTCCACAAGGTAAAAAATAATCAGATTATCTGTAATATTAAAAATCAAAAAGATTTAATTGATGCTTGCCAAAAAATTCAGAAACCAATTTTAGTTCAAGAACAGTTGGGGAAAGATTTAGAGTTGATTATCGGAGCAAAGAGAGATGAAAATGTTGGGACAATGCTGATGTTTGGTTTAGGTGGAATTTTTGTAGGCGAGTTAGGGCAAGTAAAATTTCATATTTTACCGTTGTCGTCTGAAGATATAGAACTGTTGGTTAATAATAATCCTATTGTTAAAAAGATATTTTCAGATTCTCTAAAAGAAGATTTGATTCAGATTATTTTACAAATTCAAAAATTGCTTTTAACTTTCCCCCAAATTTCTGAAATAGACTTTAATCCCATCATGATCAACTTTCATGATCAAACGATAGTTTGTCCGGATGTTAAGATAAATGTGATATGAAAAAAGAAATTGTCGTTAAAGATATAAATGTTAGTTTCTTTTCCCAAAAAGAAAAAGATTTTATTTCTCTTACGGATATTGCGAGGTATAAAAATCCAGATGAGCCTAAAGATGTGGTAAAAAATTGGATACGGAACAGAAATACACTAGAATTTTTAGGTCTATGGGAAAAGATAAATAACCCTAATTTCAAAGGGGTCGAATTCGACTCCTTTAGATCAAATGCTGGGTTGAACGGTTTTGTCCTTTCTCCTAAAAAATGGATAGAAAAAACCTTAGCAATTGGTATTATTTCAAAATCTGGTCATGACGGTGGCACGTATGCCCATCAGGATATTGCTTTTGAGTTTGCTTCGTGGATTTCTGCAGAGTTTAAATTGTATCTTATTAAAGAACTTCAAAGATTAAAGACAGATGAGAACGAACGAAAACAAATAGGATGGGATGCAAAACGGTTTTTAGTGAAGGCAAATTATAAGGTTCATACAGATGCTGTAAAAGAGAAATTAATTCCTGCTAAAATCTCAAAGAGACAGATTAGCTTTATTTATGCTAATGAAGCAGATGTTCTGAATGTTGCTTTGTTTAGTATGGCTGCTAAAGAGTGGAAAATAAAAAATCCTAAATTAAAAGGAAATATGAGAGATTATGCTGATGTAACACAGCTTGTTTGTTTGACTGGTCTTGAGAGTCTTAATGCCGAATTTGTTAGACAAGAAATGTCTCAATCTGAAAGGTTACAAAAGCTTAACCAAATTGCAATTATTCAAATGAAATCTTTATCTGGAAATTCTTCTTTAAAGAAATTAAAGTAACTATTTATGAAAAAAATATCTGACAATAAAATCATTATTTATAATTCCAAAGATGGCGAAACAAAGCTGAATGTTCATTTGAAGAATGAAACTGTTTGGCTTTCGCTTAATCAAATTTCGGAACTTTTTGATACTGATAAGTCTGGAATTTCACGCCATATTCAAAATATTTATAATAGTGCGGAATTAGGCAAACAATCAACTATTGCAAAAATTGCAACAGTTCAAAAAGAAGGAGAAAGAACAGTAAAAAGGGATGTTGAATACTATAATTTAGATGTAATTATAGCTGTTGGATACCGTGTTAACTCAAAAACTGCTACTCAATTTAGAATTTGGGCAACGCAGATTTTGAAGGAATATATTATCAAAGGTTTTGCTATGAATGATGAAAGATTGAAGCAGGGGAATGAAGGAGCAAGATATTTTGAAGAACTTTTACAAAGGGTTAGAGATATTCGTTCAAGTGAGAGAAATTTTTATCAAAAAGTGACAGATATTTATGCCACTAGTATTGATTATAAGAAAGATGAAATTGCGACGAAAAACTTTTTTGCGACTGTGCAAAATAAAATGCACTTTGCTGTGCATGGTCAAACTGCTGCTGAAATGATAGCTTCAAGAGTAAATAGTAAGAAACCGTTAATGGGATTAACAAATTTCAAAGGTGATTATCTTACTAATCAAGATATCGCCATCGCTAAAAATTATCTGTCTGAGAAGGAATTGAAAAAGTTAAATTTAATAGTGTCCCTTTTTCTAGATTTTGCAGAGTTACAAGCAACTGAAGGAATATCAATGAAAATGACTGATTGGACTAAAAAATTAGATGATTTTTTGAAAGCGAGTGAGAAGAAATTGTCAGATAGTTTGGGTAAGATAAGTCATAAACAGGCTATAAAAAAAGCTAATACTGAGTTTGAGGAATATAAGAAAAAACAAAGTAAAAACTATATTTCTGATTTTGATCGTGAGGTTAAAAAATTATTTTCTGATAAAAATTAGTCATTACTATAGTAAGGTCTATAGTAATGACTATTTGATTAAATAATACTAAAAAATGCAAAAATATACGATGACAAGTGAAGAAGAGCCGAGTCTTTTTGATCGAAGGATGAAGTTAGTTGAGCTTATTATTTTAACGATTACCGCAATTATTATAGTAATATCATTTACTCAATCAGATAAATTAATTTGGCCAATAATGGTCTTAGGAATAGATTTAATTTTCACAATAATCGCTGTCATTTTGTGTTCGAATAAAGAAAGACTCAAAACTACATTTACTGGTTCCGACGTTGAAGCGACAAAAGTTGAAATATCATATAGATTACAATGGTCTGATATTGTTGGTCTTATTTTATATATTTTTGCCATAATGCTATTGTTACTTTATTTAATATAGTATATCCAGTCCAGTTGCATCGTATAAACCAATACAGTGATTGATCTTTTAGTTGAAAAGGAGTAAAATTTAGATATGTATAAATTAGTTCAGACAAAATTACAAAAAGTTATTTTATTGATTGGAGGCATGATAATATTTTGTATAATGATAAATGGACATTACAGTAATAGGTATAATGTTATTTTTTCATCTATAGGTGTGTTTGTCGTAATAGAAGTGCTCTTAATAGTTTTACATGATTATACTCCTAAGTTTCACTTAAAACTTTTAGCGATATTTGAAAAATATCGAGTTAGCATTTCTATTGTGGCTTTGGTTATTTTGACTTTAATTACAGCATTTATAGTATTAGGAATTTTAGTACCTAAGAATTATCACATTTTTTCAAATAGAATAGAACAGAATGTGCCTGTATTAAATACATTGAATTTATCAACTATTGAAAAATCAGCTTTACCAAAAATTAAACTACCAGCTTTACCAAAGATTAAGCTACCTAAATTTTAAAGTATAATATAGAATCTTTCTTTAAGGTTTATAATAAAAACATGCAAAAACTTTTAACTGGGAATCAAATAATCGTACAGGCGATGTTAGATGCAGGAGCTGAAGCGTTTTTTGGTTATCCAATTACACCAGCATCTGAAATTTTGGAAGGATGGATGAAAGAAGCAGCCCCACCTTCGCTAAAGCTACGGGGGACAAGGAAAAGCAAAAAACTTATATCCGCTCAGACAGAAGATGAAATTTCAGCAGGATTTGCTCTAATTGGATCTGTTCTCGCAGGCAAAAAAGCATTCACTGCCACATCTGGACCTGGGAATGTTATCATGCAAGATGCTTTTTCTATGGCAGAAGCAATGCGTTTACCGACGGTGGCTTTCATTATGCAACGCGGGGGACCTTCAACTGGAACAGTAATTTATTCTCAATCAGAAGTAAATTTAACTTGTTTTGGTGGAAATGGCGAAGGGATGAGAATTGTGTATTCACCAAGCTCATTAGAAGAACTTTATAGAATATCTCAACAGGCATTGGCAATTGCATGGAAATACAGATTTCCAGTATTTATTTTAGCTGATGGCTATCAGGCAAAGATGAGAGGGAATGTTGAGATACCTGAAAAAAATGGAAATGAAGCTGAAATAGAAGCCTTTCTACTATCTTCTAAAAAGAATTCTCTTGAAGGGAAAATGCCTACAGGAAGTTATCTACAGACAAAAGAGAAAGATAGATTTTGCACGAGTATCAGAAACTGCTATAATACAGAAGAAGAGTTATATGTTGCCAATCAATCAACTATTGATGCTTTCAAAAAATGTAGTCCAGAAATAGAACAATGCGAAACAATAAATATAGAAAATGCTGACACGATAATAATTGCACACGGAATTGTTGCATCCGCCTTCGCTCAAGCTACGGCGGACAAGGCAGCGGACAAGGCAGGTTTATTTAGACCAATTACTTTGAATCCATTTCCAGCTGAAGCTCTTGTAAAAAATGTTAAAAATAAAAAGAAAATTATTATTATAGAATCGGCATACAACCAGTTAGGCAGAATCGTGAAAGATGCATTAAGTGGGATTAAAATAGAAATAGAAGAAGTTTATCATTCAGGACAGGGATTTACTCCAGATGACATTGAAAATATTATAAATAATTAAGAAAGAAATAAAAATTATGAAACTACAAAAAAAACAAGAATATAAAAATGAAAGACCCTTCATTCTTTATTATACAATCACACAGGTACTATTAGGAGTTATGTTAATTGCTGTGCAGATTGTATTTTTGGTGCAAGTTTTTCGTTTGATTAGAGTTTACTCAGAAAAAACAGAGTGTAGTTGTCCACCTATAACTATAGATAACAATGCAGAACTGTATGAATAATCCGTTCCCACAATGCTGGAGATGTTCCAATAAACCGCACAAGTTTGATCCTGGATGTGGGCATGGAATCACACTGAAACTTCTGGGAGAAGTTATTGATGAGATGGGCATTGCCGATAAAACAGTTTTGGGATGGGACATTGGATGTTCCCTCCTCGCGTGGGATCTTTTTGATATTGATGCTGTACAAACGCACCATGGGAGAACTATATCTGTCATATCTGGTTTCAAAAAGAGTAGACCGAATAGTATTGCGATCGCATACGTTGGAGATGGTGGAGGATACGCAATTGGTCTCAGCCACCTTTTGAATAGTGCTCAGCGAGATGAAAATATTTCTGTACTACTCATTAACAATGCTAATTATGGAATGACAGGTGGACAAGAAGCTCCTACAACATTGCCTGGGCAAAAAACGTCAACTACTCCAAATGGAGCGGATGAATTATTTATGCGTGGACCTGAACTTGTGAGAACTGCAAATAAAAATGCTTTTTCAGCAAGAGGAACGGTGCGACAACCGCTAGTTTTAAAAAAGATGTTACGCGAAATGATAGAATGTCAAAACAATGGTCATTTTGCTTTTCTAGAAGTTCTATCTGGATGTCCTGTGAATTGGAAAACGGATGCGAATGGGACAGTAGCGTTCTTAAAAGAGATGGAGGAATATTACCCGTTGGGGAAAGTATTAAGAATTAAGTATTAAGAATATCGACGACGATTTTTTTATTGTTTCGCTTAATTCCTAATTCTATATTCTTAATTCTTCGTTGTTGGTCAGTATTAACTATAAATGTAAATCATAATAATCCATGCAGAAAAATACAATCAAAAAAATCTTAATAGCTGGAGAAGGCGGTCAGGGTGCTCAAACTATTGCTAAGATATTGCAGAGGGCAAGTTTTTTGAGTGGTGAAAAAAGTTTGTATGTTCCAAATTTTGGGGTGGAACAAAGAGGTGGAGTTACAATGGCTTATCTCCAAATATCTGATGCCAATGTTTTCTATCCAAAATTTTCAAAAGCTAGTATAGCAGTTTTGTTAAGTCCAAGATCTGTAGATAGGGCAAAAGAGCATATAGACGAAAATACAGATGTTGTGGTAAACTTATCGTTAATCACAGCTTTTGATGAACAAGTAAAATCTGTAACGAAAATTGATGCGACGAATATTGCTCTTGAAAAATTTTCTCCGAAAGTTTTTAGTGCAGTAGTTCTAGGAATGATAAAAAAATATTTTAATTATTCAGATGATGTTTTAGAACAAGCGATGGAAGAAGAATTGGGGAGTAAATTTTCTAAAGACGAGGATCTTAAGAAAGAGAATTTTAGGGCGCTACATCTAAACATTCAAACAGCTTAACATATAAACGTACGGGCGAACTTCTACCGAGATTCATCTCGGGTTATCAAGGCTTTAGCCTGTCGTTTCTGGACACTAAAGTATCCGGAACCCGAGTTAAAACTCGGTAGAAATAATATCAAATAACATCAAACAATATGAAAAAATTTGAACCGACAACAAAAGAGGATGATATAAAAAAGACAGAAGTTTATCCAGATCTTTGCAAAAGTTGTGGGCTTTGCGCTGAAATTTGTCCACAAAAAGCGATTACACTCAATGGGAAATTAGGACATGCTAATAAACCAACAGCTGATGTTGATATAGATAAGTGTATTGCTTGCGGACAATGTCAAAACATCTGTCCAGATTGTGCTATAAAGATCAATAAAAAATGAATTGGAAAATTAAAGAACAAGCACCAGCGGATTTTTTAGAACAATTTCCTGATGTTAATCCCATTATTCTACAACTACTATTTTCTAGAAAGATCAGGGAAACAGAAGAAATAAAACAGTTCTTAAATCCAGATTATTATACGGATCCACATGATCCTTATTTAATGTTGGGAATGGAAAAAGCTGTTGAAAGAATTTTGCAGGCAATTGAGAAGAAGGAGAAAATAGTTGTGTTTGGAGATTATGATGTTGATGGGGTAAGTTCATCTGCACTCATGTTTCAAACATTCAAACTTCTGGGAGTTGATGTCTCTATTTACATCCCCGATAGGGCAAAAGAAGGATATGGAATGAATGTAAATGCAGTAAAAGAAGTAGCTGAGAAAGGGGTAAAATTAATTATTACAGTGGACTGTGGAGTGTCGGACTATGACGAAATAGAATTTGCCAAAGAAAATGGGATAGATGTTATTGTTACAGACCATCATCCTATCACCCAAAAATTACCACGCGCATTTGCCATAATTGATCCACATCAAAAAGACGATTCATATCCATTCAAATATCTTGCAGGTGTTGGAGTTGCATACAAATTAGTTTGTGCTTTATTAGAAAAAGTAGATTGTTCAAAAATAGATCTAGAAATTTATGGTGGCAAAGAGGGATATCTAAAATGGTTGCTGGATCTCGTTGCTTTGGGAACCGTAGCTGATTGTTGCCCGCTAATTGATGAGAATAGGACATTTGTAAAATTTGGATTAACTGTTCTTGAAAAAAATCGTCGTATTGGGCTGATGGAATTATTAAAAAATGCAAAAATATATGATGAGGATGAAAAACTTTCTCTAAACACTTTTAATATAGGATTTCAAATTGGGCCACGTCTTAATGCTTCTGGGAGAATGGATCATGCAAACACATCATACCAATTATTGATCACACAATCTCAAATTGAAGGGAAACAACTTGCTGATCAGATTGAGGAGAATAACAGTCAGAGACAGCAATTAACGAAACAAATAATTGCCAATATAAAAGATGAGCACGATTTAACTTCGTATAGTTTTGTTTTTGTAAGTTTGCCAGATTGTCCACCTGGAATTGTAGGATTGATTGCAGGGAAGTTAGCAGAGGAGATGCAACTTCCAGCTTTTGTTATTTCAGAAGATGGAGATTTTCCAAAAGGATCTGCTAGAATTCCAGACAGTTTTGCAGAAGAGGGATTTCATTTGGGTGAAGTTATTGCTACATGTAAAAACTGTTTAATTGAATTTGGTGGACATGCTTCCGCAGCTGGTTTTAGTGTAAAAAATGGGCAAATTGATGATTTTAGACAATCTTTAGATAACATTATTAAAAAATTTATAGCAGAAAAAGACATACAGAAGACAGGATACATGGAAGTAGATTTTGTGTTAGATCAGTCCGACATGGCGTGGGATTTGCTAAACAATATTATTGGAATGGCTCCATTTGGAGAAGGGAACCCTGAACCGATATTTCTAGCAAAGGATCTAATAGTTAGTAACACAAGAACTGTTGGGGCTAAAGGAGATCATCTGAAAATCAACTTGCGTTTAACAGATAAAAGTGGCAAAATTAACTTTGTTGATGGAATTGGATTTGGACTAGGAGATTTTGATGTCAATCCGAACGATAAAGTTGATGTGGTGTTTTCGCTTGAGGAAAATATATGGAATAATAAAAGAAGTTTACAATTAAAAATTAAGGACATTCAACATGCAGAAAATAATAATTAACACAGACGGCGGTTCACGTGGCAATCCAGGTCCGGGAGGAATTGGAATTGTTATATCTAATGAGCAAGGGACTGTATTGAAAGAGTATGGAGAAGCAATTGGAAATTGTACGAATAATGAAGCAGAGTATGGTGCGTTGATTTCAGGCTTGAAGAGTGCCAAAATTTTAATTGGCAAGACAGAATCAAAAAATACTGAGCTTGAGTGTAAATTGGATAGTGAACTTGTTGTAAAGCAGTTGAATCATGAATATAAATTGAAGGATGAAAGAATTCAAAAGTTTTTTATTGAAATCTGGAATTTGATGATAGAGTTTGGAAAAGTTTCTTTTGTACATATTCCTAGGGAGGAAAATAAAGAGGCAGATAGACTAGTTAATAGGGCTCTTGATGGGGATAAGCAGAAACTGTTTTAACGACGCTGTCTGAACCTGGATTAAGTAGGATTTCTCAGATTATTCTCGATTCAAGATTACAGGATTCCGTGTAACGAATTATTTCAATCATCGCGATAGACTATTCCATAGAGTAGTCTATAGAATAGTCTAAAACATAAAAAATAAAAATATGAAAAAACATATACACAAATTAACAAAGGGTAGCCCGTATAGTTACCATTTAGTTATTCCAAGAGAAATTATAGAAAAATATGGCTGGAAAGAAAAACAGAAGATGACGATTGAGGATAAGGGGAGAGGGGAATTGAAGATAAAGGACTGGCGAAAGAGGTAAAATGAATTGACACGAATGTAGAACGAATGTTCACTAATCACGAATGCGGACGCCTCCCCTCGCCCAGATAATCTATAACCACGTTAATATTTTTAATCACAATTAATAAAATCTTATCACCCAAGCTGTCAGATGAGTAGGGAGAGGGGCGCGGGGGTGAGGGCGTCGTTCGAAGTACAAGGATTGACAAAACAATCCTTTTTGTTGTATAAATAATTATTATCAAAGGCAGTTTTTTGACAACCAAACAGCACGATACGGCGTGCCGTAAATATAAGGAGAAAAAAAGTGAAAGAGATTATAGTTTCATTATGGAATAGTTCATGGTCAGGTACCATTATGTTTATCATAGGGATTTTGATAGGGCATTTCTTGCCCTTTAAAAAATCAAAGAAAAAAGAAAATACTTTGATAATGTCAAGAAAAGAAAAGAAGGCGATCAAAAGGATTGCCAAGAATATTCAAACAACGCTTTGGGGAAACAAAGCGTTTAGATGCCAGGAAAAGGAGGGAAAGGAAAATGACAAACAATGAAATTGTTAAAAAATACTTGGAGCATGGAGTTGATAATTATTCAAGAGTTTGCAAAGAAACTGGAATTCAAGAACAAGATTTTCTTTATGCTTTGGCAAAAGCAATAGAGAAACATGACCTTGTTATTGCTCGAGAGAAAGCATCGGCTTGTATTCAAGATCAGCAAAAAGCAAGGGACATGAGTGAAGCCAAAACAGGTTTCAACAAATTTTTGAATGGAATAGTTTAGAGGAGGAGAAAAAATGAACAAAGATAACAGAACTATAAATG
>CAYZDR010000007.1:22209-26249 GCA_964477425.1 uncultured Candidatus Saccharibacteria bacterium | reverse complement strand
ATATAGAACCTTGTTTAGATCATATGCTACTTTATGAATGGCAAAAAAAGGGGTATTTAGAAAAAATTGCGAATAATTGTTATATTTTTACTGATAAAAAACTGTCCGAATGTGATGTAAATTTTATAGCCAATAAACTATGCGAACCATCATATTTGAGTTTGGAATTTGCTTTAAGTTATTATTCATTGATTCCAGAGGCTGTTTTTTGGAGAACAAGTATTACTTCAAGAAAAACTAAAAATGTTATATCTAAATTAGGAAATTTTTCGTATAGAAAAATGAAAAGAGAATTGTTTTTTGGATATAATATCATAGAGAGTAGAGGGGTGTCTTTTAAGATAGCGGAACCTGAAAAGGCAATTCTTGACTTTCTGTATTTAAGGCATGATTTGAAAAATAAAGACGATATGGAAGGACTACGTATCAATAAAGAAAGATACAATGAAATTATGAGTCAAGAAAAATTAAATAATTATATAGAGATTTTTAATTCTAAAGTCTTAACCAAAAAAATAAATATACTAAATAGTTTAATGGAGAGTTAATTTTTATGATTAGTATAAATGAGTTAAAAGAATATTACCCTGATTTGAAGGGATTTGATCGCAGTATTTTAAGAGAATATCTGCAGTATAAAATTTTGGATATAATTTTCAAAAGCGAAATTGGGCACAAGCTTTCTTTTTTAGGTGGCACAGCTATAAAAATATGCTATAACAGTATGCGTTTTTCTGAGGATTTGGATTTTGATAATTTTGATTTGAGCAAAGATGATTTTGATAAGCTATCCTTAATAATTCAAAAAGAATTATCTTTAGAGGGGTATGATGTTGAAGTGAGAAATGTGTTTAAGCGAGCATTTAGATGCTACATAAAAATTCCGCGTATTCTATATGAGAATAATTTGAGTAATATGGAGGATGAAAAAATACTTATTCAGGTTGATACGCTCTCTCATAATTTTAAGTATGTGCCAAACGATTTTTTGTTGCAGAAGTTTGATGTTTTTAGAAACATTAGATTGACCCCGATTGATATAATCGCATCGCAGAAAGTAGGTGCAATTTTGGGGAGGAAGAGAATGAAGGGACGTGATTTTTTTGATATAGTTTATTTACTTGGACGAACTGATTTTAATTTTGAATATCTGAATTACAAATTAAAGATAGAGAATAAAGAGCAACTAAAAGAAAAATTATTAGGCGTAGTGGATAATTTAGACGTGAACGAGTTATTAAAAGATGTTTTGCCATTTTTGATAAAGTCAGACGATAAGGAAAGAATTTTAAGTTTTCGGCAATATATTGAACAGAGGTTGTAGAAATAAATATTTAACAATGATGGTTTCAGAATATTATTAAAAATGATAAGAAAATGAAATGTGTTGAATCAATTAAAATGTACATTAAAATGTACATTTTAATGTATTTTGGATTGATTGTTCAAATAAAGGGTAGAAAAATTCAACAAAAAGATGGTTTTAATTTTGATTCAAAGATATTAAAGAAAAATTATCAGGCTACAAGATTGCTTACAAAATTTGACAAATCTAATATAATCTAATATAATCATATATAGTTAAAATATAAGATAAAATAATGGCTAATTTCAACCAAAGATTAAACAATGTAACGCCTGAAATTCTATCAAAAATTGGAAAAATTGATGAAATAAAGGGTCGTTGGGCTGAAGGGGTGAATCTTTCGCCTCAGCTTTTAGGTCGCCTTAAAAAATCAGTACTTGTTACTTCCTCAGGAGCTTCCACAAGAATCGAAGGATCAAAATTGTCCGATGAAGATGTAGAAAAATTTATCAAAGGTTTGAGTATTAATAAGTTTTGTGACAGGGATAAGCAAGAAGTACAAGGCTACTATGAGCTTTTGGAAAATATATTTAACGTATGGAAAACAATTTCTTTTTCAGAAAGTTCCATAAAACATTTACATAATGAACTTTTGAAATATGCAGAAAAAGATATTCGCCATCGTGGTGATTATAAAAAAACTGAAAATGATGTTTCAATGTTTGATGCAGACGGCAAATTGATCGGTGTAGTTTTTGAAACGACTCGGGCATATTTGGCACCGAAGCAAACACAAAAACTTATACTTTGGATGCAAGAAGCTTTGGAAGAAAAAAAATATCATCCGCTTTTAATTATTGGTAATTTTGTTGTAGAATTTTTGAAAATCCATCCATTTCAAGATGGCAATGGGCGACTTTCTAGAATTCTGACTAATTTATTGCTTCTAAAGGTGGGTTATGGATTTGTTCCATATATTTCACATGAAAAAATAATTGAAGATAATAAATCTGAATATTATTTGGCACTGAGAAAAAGTCAGAAAACATTTGATGGAAAAAATGAGGATATTATTGTTTGGCTAGAATATTTTTTAAAAATTCTAGAAATGCAAGCTGTTCGTGCGATTGATTTGTTTTCAACGGAAAAAATAGAAATGCTACTTTCTCCTAAACAGATTTTAGTTTGGAATTATTTGCTAGGAATTTCTGAAACAACTGCTGGAGAAATTGTGAGAAAGACAGGCGTGCTGAGACCAACAGTTAATCAAGTACTGGATCGGCTTTTGAATATGCAGAAAATTCAAAGAATCGGCATGGGAAGGACTACAAGATATAAAATTATCAGAAAAGATATAAACTAAAACCAACTTAGTATAAATCAACAAAAAATCCCCGCCCAGGGCGGGGATTTTTTGAATACCTGAGCGAGCAACGGGGATCGAACCCGTATCTTTAGCTTGGAAGGCTAAAGTAATAAGCCATTATACTATGCTCGCAGGAACCAATGATCAATTATCAATGTACAATGATCAATGAACGACGAAGTCGTTACCGTAGTCGTCGTAATTGATAATTGTACATTGGACATTGATAATTGACTTTGTCGGGGTGCCGAGATTTGAACTCGGGTTCTCCTGTTCCCAAAACAGGCGCGATAGGCCACTACGCTACACCCCGATATATTATGCACAATGTATTCTAACACCTTGTTTCCTCTACGTCAATTTTATGATATAGTAATAAGTGAAGAAGTAAAATAGATTTATGGAGCAAGAAAAACAAAAATCTTTTTTCAGAAAATTCTTAAGTAGTGCGAATTTAATGGAGCAATGCCGTGAAGATGGCGTTAGCATTTGGGAATGTCCATCGTTCCTTTTTGTTTTGATTGGCTTCCTTGATATTTTGGTAACAGTTTTGATATACATTGTTGCAAGTAAATTAGGTGATCCAGCTTTTACTGTTTTGAGTTTGGCGGTAACAAATATTGCCATCATGTCTATTGGATTGGTTTTGATTAAAGCTGCTGAAAAAGTTATAAAGGCAAATCAAATTAGATCAGAGTTTGTTAGTATTGCCAGTCATCAATTGAGAGCTCCACTTGGAAATGTTCGCTGGGCAGCGGATCTTTTAGAAAATTCACGTATAGGAAATTTGAGTGATAAGCAAAAAGAATATATTGAGAGTATTCAGATCAATAACAAAAGAATGATCAAACTATTAAATGATCTTTTAGATGTTTCAAAAATAAATACAGGAACAATGATAGGGATTGCGAGAACAATTTCCATAGAAGAGATTGTTCAGCAAATAGTAGAGGAGTATAATTTGGTGGCCAAAATTCGTGGTGTTCAATTAACTCTTGATGTAGATGATGGTTTGCCAATGGTGACAGTTAATCCAGGGAGAATTAAAGTGGCAATCCAGAATTTAATAGATAATGCTGTTAAATATTCAAAAAGTAAAGGAGAGGTTAAAGTTTCCATATCAAGATTAAAAAATAATGTTTTATTGAGGATAGAAGATTGTGGAGTGGGGATTCCTAAGAATCAGCAGAAAAATGTGTTTAAGAAGTTTTTCAGAAGTACAAATGTAAGGAAATATGAAGTTATAGGAACAGGATTAGGATTGTTTATTACAAAATCAGCTATAGAAAGCAATCATGGTAAGATTTGGTTTACATCAGAGGAGAATAAGGGGAGTACTTTCTACTGCACATTTCCATTTGAAAAGTA
>CAYZDR010000007.1:14657-22109 GCA_964477425.1 uncultured Candidatus Saccharibacteria bacterium | reverse complement strand
AAAAAAACAATTTTAATTATAGATGACGAAATAACTCTTCAAAAAGCGTTGTCAGAAGTTTTACGACAAGAAGATTTTAATGTTGTTAGTGCATTAGACGGTGAGACTGGATTGCAAAAATGCAGAACGGTTGCTCCAGATTTAATATTGTTGGATATAATATTACCTAAGGTAGATGGATTCAAGATTTTTGAAGAAATTCGTGCTAGTAAAAAACTTAAGAATATTCCTATTATGGTGTTAACCAATTTGGAAGAAAATAATGATGTGGGAAAAATGGCAGGTGAAAATAATGTCTTCTATTTGGTAAAATCAAACTATAGTTTAGAGAATATTGTTTCCAAAGTTAAAGAAATATTAAAGTAATAATAAAGTGAGAGTCCAAGAAAAAAAATTAAAATCATTTATATTAGATGCTGGAATCTTAACAGAGGAACAGCTAAAAAAAGTTGCGAAACAAGCTGGAAATGAGAGTAAGGATTTGAAACAGAAATTGATTGAGTCGGGAGTGATGAGTGAAATTGAGCTGAAAAAGTTAGAGGCATATATTTTAGGTTTCCCATTTGTTGATTTGGAAAAAGAAAAAATAGATCAGAAAATTCTTTCTATTATTCCAGAGCAGGTTGCACGAACAAATAGGATTGTATCATTTGCTTGTGATAAAGACATTTTGAAAGTTGGTATGGTTGATCCAGATAATTTACAAGCGATAGATTTTATTAAGAAGAAGTCCCACATGGAAATAGCTCCATGCTTAACAACAGAAAAGGGGATTGAGTTTGCTTTGGGACAATATGAAAAAAGTTTGCAGGCTGAGTTTCAAAGTATGATTAAGAAAGGAAGGGGCATTGCGCATGAGGGGGATTTGCAGAAAATGGCAGAGGATCTCCCAGTTGTAAAAGTTTTAGATTCCATCTTAAATCATGCGATCACAGAAGGGGCGAGTGATATTCACATAGAACCAGAGGATGAAAGCGTAATCATTAGATATAGGGTTGACGGAATTTTACATGATGCGATGACACTTCCAAAACAGGCATTACTTGGTCTGATAGCGAGAATAAAAGTGCTTGCTAAACTAAAATTAGATGAACACAGACTTCCGCAAGATGGACGGTTTAAGATTGATTCGGAAAGTTTCAAAATTGCTTTAAGAGTTTCTGTTCTTCCTGTTTTCGGAGGAGAAAAAGCTGTTCTTCGTTTGCTTAATGAATCTTCAAAAGGTCTTACATTAGAGGGACTTGGCATAGATGGAGATATTCTTGAAATAGTTCATAGGAATATCAAAAATGCTACTGGAATGATTCTTTCAACTGGACCAACTGGATCTGGAAAAACAACAACGCTATACACCATTCTGGATATTTTAAATGCCATCAAAGTAAATATTGCAACTATTGAGGATCCTATAGAATACAAAATGCCAAGAATCAATCAGACTCAAGTTAATTCTAAAATCGGGTTTACTTTTGCAAATGGGTTGAGATCTCTTTTGAGACAGGATCCAGATATCATAATGGTTGGAGAAATTAGAGATAATGAGACAGCTGAAATTGCTGTTCATTCAGCGATGACAGGGCATCTCGTATTTTCCACATTACATACAAATAATGCTGCAAGCGCTCCTTTACGCCTTATAGACATGGGGGTAGAACCATTTTTAATTGCTTCATCTATAAGTGTTTTAATTGGGCAGAGACTTACGCGAAGACTGTGCGTTGATTGCAGAAAAGAATATAAACTTGATAAAATTACTATGGATGCTCTTGAATCAAATGATAACTTAGATCGGATTGAGAAATCTTTACAGAAAAAAGGAATATTAAAAAATGGGAAGATTAAAGATACAACATTTTACAAGAGTGCCGGATGTGATAAGTGTGCCGATGGATTTCAAGGAAGGTGTGGAATTTTTGAAGTGATGGAAGTTTCTGAAACGATCAAAGAATTGATTGGCAGGAAAGTAGCTGAAGATCAAATTGAACATCAAGCAATTAAAGAGGGAATGACTACTATGTTTGAAGATGGAATTGCCAAAGCTATAAAAGGAATAACAACAATTGAAGAAGTTTTAAGGACAACAAAAAGATGAACAAAACATTTGAATACACCGCGAAAAATAATTTAGGAGAGATTAAAAAAGGAGTATTTTCTTCTGATGAAAGAATGCAAGTTTATGAAAGATTAAAGAGTGAAGGATACTCAGTTACTTTTTTGAAAGAGTCAAGCCAGAAAAAACAAAATTGTGTTGAGGAGTTGTTTAATAGATTTTCATGGGTGACGCTTGAAGATAAAATGCTTTTTGTTAGACATTTGGCAGTTATGGTGGATGCTGGAATTACGCTCCCACGTTCGCTGGGGATTTTGCAACATCAGGCACGGACAGCACGACTTAAGAATATTATTGAAAACATTACAGATAGTGTTCAAAAAGGAAAAAGTTTATCTGAAAGTATGGAAATGCACAGTAAAGTTTTTGGGCATTTGTTTATAAATATAATAAAGGCAGGTGAAAAAGGTGGGAATCTTAACAAGACTTTGGAGCTGCTTGCAAAGCATTTGGAAAAAGAACATTCCTTAATGGCAAAAATTAGGGGAGCCATGGCTTATCCAATGATGGTTTTGTTTGCAATGGTGGTTGTGGGAATTACTATGATGGTTATGGTTATTCCAAAATTGGCAAGTATGTTCATGGAGTTAGGGGTAACGCTTCCACTTTCAACAAGGGTACTTATCAATATCAGTTTATGGATGAAGAATAATTTTGTTATTGCTATTCTTTTACTCATTGTTGCAGGAGTATCGTTTAAGTGTTTTCTGTCTTGTAATCGTGGGAAGAAAATATTTCATTTGATAATTCTCAAAATTCCAAAGGTGAGTAGTATGGTAAAGAAAATTAATTCTGCCAGATTCGCGCGTATCACGAGTTCTTTAATTCAGGCGGGTATTCCATTGTCAGAATCTTTGAGATCAACGGCGAAAACTTTACCGAATATTTACTACCAAATGTCCCTTGAGAAAGTAGCTGATGAAATACAAAAGGGAAAGAATTTTCATGATGCACTCCAAGAGTTCGATGAACTGTATCCATTATTGGTAACACAAATGGCGGAAATTGGAGAGGAGACAGGAAAATCTGGGAATATACTTTCTAAATTGGCTGATTTTTATGAGGATGACATAGATAATTTTACAAAAAATATGTCATCTATTATAGAGCCAGCTTTAATGATTGTGATTGCTTGCGCTGTGGGATTTCTAGCTTTTGCAATGATACAGCCCATGTACTCTCTCATGGGAGCTATCTAGAATAGAACTTGCACGTTTGGCGCATTTCTTCGTCAAACATTCCGGTGCTCGTTCGGCGTATCTATCAATACGCCTCACTCCGCTCCTCATGTTTTCCTTGAACTGCACCAAACGTGCAAGTTCTAAATATTATATTTATAATTTATGCAATACAAAAAAAACATTTTAGGATTTTCTGTTATAGAGCTTTTAGCAGTGATCGCCGTTGTTTCAATAATTGTGGCAATAGGAATCCCTTCCTTAAGTTATTTTTCTGAGTCAGCTGGGCTAAGAGTGGAATGTGATACACTTATAACAACATTAAAGATGGCTCAACAGGAGGCGGTTTCCCAACAGTATAATCATATTGTGAGATTTGATACTGACCAAAATTATTGGACGCTTATTCGTGAAGAGCCAGATACTGAAAATCCCGGAGTTGTGACTGAATTTGAGGTGCAAAATAGGGAATTAAAGAAAAATATTTTTATCAAAGGTACTACTGGATTGGAGGATTCTCAGGTAGAATTTGTTCCATTTGGATCTGTCGTTAATGCTGGATCTGTTATTTTAGAAAATAAAAAAGGCAATCAGTGTGTCATTAACATTTCTCCCGCAGGTTTTGTTAAGAGATAGAACTTACACGTTTGGCGCATTTCTTCGTCAAACATTCCGGTGCTCGTTCGGCGTATCTATCAATACGCCTCACTCCGCTCCTCATGTTTTCCTTGAACTGCACCAAACGTGTAAGTTCTAAGAGATAAGAGATAAAGAATATGACAAAAATAAATAAATCTTTTACTCTAATAGAAGTAATGGTCGCGGCGGCGATTGTGGCGATTGCATTAGTTGCTGTGTCCCAAACTTTTTCTATGGGCATAGAGTTGTCATACAGTGCCGAAAAAGAAACAATGGCTGTGGCGCTTGCTCAAGAAAAATTAGAAGAAACAATTGCATTGGGATATGATAATATTCTTGAGGGAGTTAGTTTAAGAGAAAGATTTTCAGATGATTCTGAAAGTCATTTTTATGCATTTGAAAATCAAGTAGAAGTTAATTATATAGATGTAAATTTAGAGGAGAGTATTTCGGATACAGGGTTAAAAAAAATAAAAGTTAATGTTTTTTGGCCTAATCGTAAAGGAGAAAAAGAAGAAAATTTGATATTATTAATTGCAAAAAAATGATTAAAAAAAATGGATTTACAATGATGGAGACACTGCTTGCAGTGGGGATTGGGACAACAATTATTGCCGTGGCGGGGAGTGTGTATTTTATGGGAGTTACAACATACAGAAGAAAAAGTTTAAGTGCTGAATTGGTGCAGAATGGACGTGTTGCAATAGATCGTATGAGTAGAGAAATTAGACAGACTTCAGAAATTGCAGTTGATCTTCCAGAAGAAGAAATAGAATCTTTGCCGTCAGAGATTATTTTTAGAAATGGGCATGACGCAGAAGAAATAAATTATATAAAATATTATACAGATAATGGTAATTTGAATCGGGAAGAGAGATTTTATTATTTTTCATCTGATCCAGATAAGACTCGCGTGGTTTGTGGGGCAATCGGAGATAGTGGGGAAATCCCAGTATGGGAAGTTGTAAAAGACCAAGTCATAGCAGAAAACATATCTAATTTAGGATTTTTTGGAGGACCATTAGTTCATATGAATTTGATTTTGTCTAAACTGGACTTAAATTTGTATTTAGCTACGGCTGTTTTGGGAAGGGATATTGATTGATATGGTTGGATGCCAGAATAAAATTGATCCATCTTCCAAAGGTTTTGCTATTATTATTGTAGTGATTTTGATTTCTGTTATTCTGATTTTTGCGGGAGGTTTTGCTTTGATGTCAATCATGGAAAATCAAACGACTAATAGTCAAACACAGGCAACCAAAGCATATTATATTGCTGAATCAGGAATTCAAGAGGCTGTTTGGAGACTTCAAAATGATCCTGAATGGATAAATAATTTTGAGACTGATCCCGAATGGGAAGAAACCATTGAGCGGTCAGATCTTTTTTCAACAGGCGGATCATACATTGTTCAAGTATCAAATGATGATTTAGGTGAGGCGAATCTTTCATCTTTGGGGAAACAACCGATCAGAACTGATACTCAAGCACGCAGAACTGTGAATTCGTTTGTCTATAAAGCTGTTGATGATATAGAAGAGGATGATGGAGAAGAAGGTGATGGAGGTGGCGGTGGAGACGATGGTGGGGAAGAAGTTGTTGTAGAAATCCCTGATATGGATAATACAGTTTTAGCAGTTACTAATGATTTGAATTTTGCGGGAGTTGTAGCAAATATCACTGGAAACATTTACGCGGATAATGATGTGAATATTCGCCTTTGGAGTGATGTCAATGTCTCAAGAGATGTAAGAGCAATAGGAGATATCACGATAGATTCTAATTCAACTGTGTCTTCTGCTGGGATGTCTGCACAAAATTATCCTCCAATTCCAGATGCTTTAGAGTCTCCATATGTTGGTTTTGATAATGTGAATGATAGTTTATCTATTAAAGCGAGAGCTCAACTTTTGGATCAAGTTTATTCGTCTGCTGAGTTCGATGCTTTATTAGCTGGAACGACGCTATCTCGGAGTGGAGCAGTTTATATTACTGGAGTTGTTAATATTGAAAGAGGTGAGGGGTTGATAATGAATGGAGCGTTGGCGGCAGATGGATCCATTACAGTGGGAAATATTTGGCAATGGTGGGATCCGTGTGTCTCTAACGATGCTCAATTAACTGTTAATCATGTTTCGGGAAGTCCCGCAGGATTGTTCTCTAAAGGAAATATTTCTTTCAATACATGTGTTAATAATATATCTATCAATGGTATAATATATGCAGGCAATGATTTTAATATGTACTCACTTAATAATGATTTTTCTCTTGATGGAGAAATTATCGCACAGGATATACAATGGTCTGGAATTTGGCAAACAATATCTGTAGTATTTAATGAAGATGTAGCAAATGATACGTTAAGGACTGGCAGTGGGTTTGCTCCGCTAATTAGTTTTGGTCATTGGGAGGAAGAATAATAATATGGGAATACTCAATTTATTTAAAGTTTATCCGTCAATCACTGGATTAGATATCTCAGATCAAGTTTTAAGGGCTGTTCAATTAAAAAAAAGTGGAAAGCATTTCACGCTTGTTAAAATTTGTGAAGAAAAGTTAGACGAAGGAGTTTTACAAGATGGTGAAATAAGAGATAAAATTAAATTTGAAAAATCATTAAAAAATATTCTTGAAAAAAAGAAAATTTCACGTAATGTTATTTACTCTTTTCCAGAATTGAAAACATTTGTAAAAATTATAGATGTCCCTGATCTTGAAGGACCAGAATTAAAGGAATCAATTCGTTGGGAGGCAGAAGCTAATATTCCGATTCAAATTGAAGATGCATATTTAGACTGGGAAATTATAGAGAGAAATGAAATAAAAAATACAAAGAAAGTATTTCTATCTGCCATTTTAAAAAGAATTGCTGATGAATATTCAGAATGTTTAGAAAATGCCGGGTTTAAAATTGTGGCGGCTGAAAATGATTCAATAGCTTTAGCGCGTGCATTAAATAGTCAAAAACCACATGCGTTTTTAGCTGTTAATATTGATAAAGAAGAAACAATTCTTACAATGGTTCAAAGAGGGGCAGTAAGATTTACATCAAGCATTCAAAAGGGAAATAATGAAGATATTCTTCCAGACATTCATCAAGCGGTGGACTTTATTAATGAGCATATTGTGCAAAATACAAAAGTTGAAATTATATTGTCAGGTGGATCTGATCTAAAGCATGCCATGGAGAAAATGAAAGATGAATTTTCAGAGAGTATATCAATAGGGAATCCATGGGAAAATATTGGGAAAAGAAAAAAAACAAGCGAAGAAGATCTAGGTAATTTTAATGTAGCATTAGGACTTGCGATGAGAAAAATATGAGAATTAATTTGATTGATAAAAATAGACGGGAGGAATGGGAATTTTATGTGCGAAGGCGTGTTACTATTTTTATTGCGTCAGCATCACTTATTCTTGTAGTAGGATTTTCAGCAATTTTTCTTTTTTGGGGAAAAAGCGTTAATAATATTCTAGACAAGCAAGAGCTACCGAGCGTGGAGCGTGATATTGATCAGGAGA
>CAYZDR010000007.1:0-14557 GCA_964477425.1 uncultured Candidatus Saccharibacteria bacterium | reverse complement strand
AGGGTATCTGCATTAAATAATGAAATTAGTTTTTTGAATAGTTCTCTCAGTAGTAGTAGGGTAATAGCCAGCACCGTTCCTGTTATTGCGGAGATGATTCCAGATGAAGTACATATATTATATTTGAAATTTACGCGTGAGAGCAATGCGGTATCTATTAGAGGGACTAGTGATAGTAGATCAGGATTCTTAAAACTTAAACAATCACTTGAACAGAATGACAATTTCTATGATGTCTATCTTCCGATGTCTAGTGTGACACAACAAACAGATATAGAATTTACTATATCTTTTAAGATGAAAAACAAGGATTCAAATGAATAATAGAGAAAAGAAAATTTTCATTTTTACGGTCGTCGGAGCAATAGGATTAATAATAGCTGTTTTTTCTTTGCTTTTTATTCCAAGTGTAGCAATATTAAAGAGGGCATCTGAACGATCAGAAGAAAGAAGATCTTTCATGGAAGGAATTGATAGCTATGATAGTAGTTTATCAAATCTAAAAGAATGGTTGTCTAAGAATGATGGAGATATAAAAAAAGTTAGAGAGAAGTTGCTTTCAGGAGATGATATTATTAGAGTCATTGTTCTTTTGGAAAATCTATCAGAGCAAGTTGATATTAACCAAAAAGTTTCTATTTCAAGGCAGGCAGAAGATAAAGTGGTTTTAAAAAATTCTATTAGCGGAGAGTTTAATAATATTATGCAGTATGTTGATGGTATGGAGAATCTTGCATATGCAGTGGAGATTGAAGAGATAATATTTTCACCAACAAAAGATGATAGTATGTCAAAGGCAGAAATAATTCTTAATGTTCCAATTTATTATCAAACGAGTGTAGAGAATATAGAAAACTAATTTTTATTTAAATAAAATGTTTTATAAAATTATAAATAGTTTAATAAGTTTTGCAAGAGAGAAAACAAATTTAGCAATAAATATTTATCTCTTTTTACTTGTTACTGTCCTGCTTTTGATAGGAGTCGTATCTTTAGGGAGTGGAACAATTAAAACAGTTCAAGTTGATTTAACCGTTCCAGACAATGTAGAAATAAATGAAGAGTTACTTCATAATACAATTAGTCAGATTGAGATTAGAGAAGAAAATTTTTTGAAAGTGTTAGATATAGAGTATCGGGATATTTTTCACATCGAAGAAGAGACAGTGGAGAATAGCGAAGATATAGAAGCGGTGGAAAGTTAAATAGTCTTAAAGTCGAAAGTTCATAAAGTTGAAAGTACGACGTAGCGACGGGCTTTATAGACTTTTGACTTTCAACTTTCAAACTTTATAGACTCCGTCAGTTTGACTAATACGCTTTTTTTTGGTATTCTTTTTTTATTGTCCCTGTAGTTCAATGGATAGAACGAGAGCCTTCTAAGCTCCAGACGGAGGTTCGACTCCTCCCGGGGACACAAGTCAATTTTCAATGTACAATTTACAATGATCAATGAACAATTCCGACAACGATGTCGTCATAATTGATCATTGCACATTGATAATTGTACATTGATTAAACTGGTGGGTATAGTTCAATGGTAGAACAACGGGTTGTGGTCCCGTTAACGAGGGTTCAATTCCCTCTATTCACCCCAAAATGTTAATTGATGATGTAACAATTAAGATATTTGCGGGAAATGGCGGAAATGGTGCCGTTGTTTTTAGTTCTGTCAAAAATTCTCAAGGTCCAACTGGTGGGAATGGTGGAGATGGTGGAAATATATATTTTGAAGGAGCTGCTGATTTAGGCGCTCTCCAACAGTTTAGGTTTAAAAAAGAAATACATGCTAAAGATGGAGAAAATGGAAAGTCTAAACTTCTTGATGGAGCGGGGGCAGAAGACCTTATTTTAAAAATTCCAACTGGAACAGTGATACATAATATTACGACTGGTGGCAGTCGTGAAGTTTTAAATATCGGAGAACGTATCCGTGTCGCTAAAGGCGGAAGAGGCGGGAAAGGGAACTTTTTACTTAGATCTTCCACTAATACTACTCCTATGCATGCCCAAGATGGTTCATCTGGAGAAACCTTTGCTGTAAGATTGGAGTTGAAATTTATTGCCGATGTCGGTTTTATAGGATTACCAAATGTAGGGAAATCAAGTTTACTTAATGAACTCACTAATGCAAAAATTAAAGTTGCAAATTATTCTTTCACTACTTTGGAGCCAAATTTAGGAGTATATTACGAATTGGTTTTAGCTGATATTCCTGGACTTATTGAAGGGGCTTCATCTGGAAAGGGGCTAGGCATTAAGTTTTTACGTCATATTGAACGTACAATGGTTCTTTTTCATTTTATTTCTGCTGATTCTCAAGATCCAATTCAAGATTATAAGACTATACGTGGAGAGCTTGAAAAGTACAGTAAAGAGTTGATTAAAAAGCCTGAATATATTTTTTTAAGTAGGACTGATTTGGTGAGTGAGGAGGGAATAAAAGAAATATCTGAGAAACTGAAAAAAATAAATCTTTCAGTTATCCCAATATCTATTCTTGATGATGTCAGCTTAAAACCAGTGAAGGAAATTTTAAATAAAATTAAGAAGCAGAAAATTACAAGTGTGGAATAGGCGTTATTGTGATGGACGTGCAATAAAAAGTATTATTTTTGCGTATCATTTAGTAGTAAAGTAAAAAATATGTCTGATATGTCTGAATTACCGTCAAAAATATACAAGCATAAAGCTGTTTCAATAGCCGTTTTTTTAGTTGTCGCAATTTTTGCTTATTTCGGATATAAGCATTTTTCTAGTGAAAACGGAGTGACAAAATATGCTTTAGCTATGGTGGAAAAGGGAACGATAACAGTATCTGTTTCTGGAAGTGGGCAAGTCTCCTCATCTAATCAAATTGATATAAAATCTAAAACATCAGGGGATATTCTGGATGTTCGGGTTGTTGAAGGACAAGAGATGAAAGAGGGAGATATTCTTTTACAAATAGATAGCAAAGACGCTAAAAAAGTAGTTCGCGATGCACAATTAGCTTATGATATTGTAAAAACAGAACTTGCAGAATTATCTAATCCAGCCGATGAAATAGATATTTTGAAAGCGAAAAATGCTGTAGCGATAGCAAAAATAAATTTAGAAGAAATGACAGGTCCAGTTGATGAATTTACTCTTTTGCAATATCAGAATAATCTTGATGATGCGAAAAAAAATTTGGAAGATGTTAAAATAAATTATAAAAAAGAACATCAAGATGCTTTGAATGCGGAACAGGATGCAGAGGAAGATTTAGAAAAAGCGTATGAGGATGCATATGATTCTGTTGCTAATATATTTTTAGAACTACCAGAAATAATGACAAAATTAAGAGAAATTTTTTACAGTTATGAAATCGCTGATAGTGATAGAGCTGTTCCACTTTACGCTATGAATAAAACTGTTTTATTAAATTCTGTATTCAAAGATGACAGGAATAAATTAGAAGATTTTAACAAGATAGGGACGAATGACTATGAAGACGCAAAATTAAAATTTGATAAAAATTTAAGTGACTATAAAAGTATAAGTCGTTTATCTGAATCTGAAATCATAGAAGAACTTTTGGATGAAACATCTGAGACAATGAAGGCGGTTTCAAAAACAGTGAAGAGTGAAATGAATGCGATAGATTTTTGGGTTGATTGTAGATCTAAAGATGAACAGAAAATATTTAAGAAGGTAGACGACTATAAACTTGATCTGAAAAATCAGACATCAAAAACTGCAAATTATTTATCAAATATTTTTTCTACTCAAAGATCCATTAAAAATAGTGAAAAAAAATTAGTTGATGCTAAACAGAATATCGTGGATCTTGAAAATGATTATCCAATTGAAATAAAAAAAGCAGAATGGAATGTCAGAGAAAAAGAAGAGGCTCTTAACGAAATTATTGATGGACCAAGTGAGAATGAAATTGAATCAGTGAGGATTACATTAAAAGAAAAAGAAGAAGCGTTTAATAATCTCTTATTGGGAGTAGATAGTTTAGATTTGAGATCAAAAAGAAATTCTGTTCAACAAAAAGCAGACACTTTGGCAGATGCAAGAGAAGAATTATCAAATTGTTCTGTGCGTGCTCCGTTTGATGGTATCGTTGCGAATATAGAAGTAAAGAAAGGGGACACTGTTTCTTCAAATAGTGCACTGGCTACTTTTGTTAGTAATCAGAAAATAGCAGAAATTTCTTTGAACGAAATTGATGTTGCAAAAGTTAAAGTGGGGCAAAAAGCAATTATTAATTTTGATGCGGTTGAAGATTTAGATATTACGGGGGAGATAGTAGAAGTTGATACGATGGGAAATAGTAGCCAAGGAGTTGTAAGTTATGGAATAAAAATAGCTTTTGATTTGGAAGATGAACGAGTAAAATCTGGGATGAGCTTAACAGTTTCAATTATTACGGATGTAAAACAAAATGTTTTGATGATTTCTAATTCTGCAATTAAAACATCTGGAGAAATTTCATATATTGAAATTCCAAGTGAAGAAATATCATCTGAACTGACAGCTTCATTGGGGAGTGGGGTTGTTTTGAAAAATAATCCTCGCCAACAACAGATAGGAATTGGAATAGCAAATGATACATGGACAGAGATTATTACTGGGATTGAAGAAGGAGAATATGCAATTATTAGGATTATTGCATCTTCAACAAGTCAGACAACTCAACAGACACAGGGGCAAAGCTTGTTTGGAAATACGGGTGGGAATTTTAGAATGATGAGATAAAATTATGAAAACTATAGATCTTTTCTATCAAGCTTTTCGTTCGTTGATGTCAGATAAAGTTAGATCAGGTCTAACAATTTTGGGAATTGTTATCGGAATTGGTTCGGTGATTGCTATGATTTCCATAGGGCAGGGATCGCAGAATACGATTGAATCTAACATACAATCTCTTGGTTCAAATTTAATTTCAGTAATGCCGGGGACGCAAAGAGGAGCAGGATCACAGGTTAGCCAAGGGCGTGGATCAGCACAAACATTAACGAAAGAAGATGCTGGTGCGATTGAACAAGAAATAGTTTTGGCAGGAGTCGTTGTTCCAGAACTTTCAGGAAGATATCAGGTGACAGCGAAAGGGACAAATACTAATACCTCTGTTGTTGGTACGACAGATTCATATCCTGTCGCACGAAATTTAGAAATTGCCGAAGGAAATTTCATCTCTCAACAGAATGAAAAGACTTTATCTAAAGTAGCAGTTTTGGGGCCAACAACTTGCGCCGATCTTTTTGGAGAGGGAGTGAGCCCGATAGGAAAACAAATAAGAATCAATAACATTATTTTTAAGGTCATAGGAGTTTCTACAGAAAAGGGAGGAAGTGGGTTTGGTAGTCAAGATGATATGATTTTTGTCCCATTGTCCGTTGCTCAACAATTTTTAGTAGGGAGCAATCGTGTAAGTTCTATCAATGTTCAAGCTGTAAATCAGGGTTCAATGGCACAACTCCAGCAGGAAATTACTGATCTTCTTTTAGCTCGTCATAATATTTCAGATTCTTCACTTGCGGATTTCACTGTTATCAATCAAGCGGATATGGTGGAAGCCGCTTCGTCAATCACTAAAACATTTACAATTCTTTTAGGATCAGTGGCAGCGATATCTCTCATTGTTGGTGGAATTGGGATTATGAATATGATGCTGACGACTGTGACAGAACGGACTAGAGAGATTGGGGTAAGAAAAGCGATAGGGGCTAAAAACGGAGATATAAACATCCAATTTCTTGCAGAAGCTGTCATACTGACATTCCTTGGAGGGATATTCGGAGTGTTGTTAGGATGGATAATTTCATTTGCGATTAGTAAAATAGGTGGGGTCGCGACAGATGTTTCAATGCTTTCAATTATTTTAGCATTTGGAGTGTCCGCTTTTATTGGAATATCATTTGGATATTATCCTGCAAGAAGAGCATCTAAACTAAACCCGATAGAAGCATTAAGATATGAATAGTTTTATAACGTAAAAGAAATAACAATTTAATTAGTAATAAGTTCGCTTTTGCGAGAGCTGTAGCGGGCAACCCAACCTTCGCCACCCAAAGGGTGGCTGTGGCGGGAGAAGAAGGAAAAAATAATGAACAATAAGATATTTTTTGTAGTGTGTTTGATAATTGCCACAGGTGGAGGATTTTTTGCTGGGACAAAATATACGAGTAATAAAAATGTTGCTTCTCTTTCTGGGGGAATAAGAAATTTTCAGAACATATCACAAGAGGAAAGACAACAGAGGATACAAGAAATGGGAGCGGGGGATTTTGCAGGTAGAGGTTTTGCAAACGGTCAGCAAACAGGAGCAAGTTTTACGAACGGAGAAATCATTTCCAAGGATGATGAGAGTGTGACAATTGAAGCACGAAATTTTCGTCAAGCAGAAAATCAAACGGAAGGATCTAAAATTATTTTCTTTTCAGATGCTACCGAAATTTCCAAATTTGCCGAAGGAAGTTCTGACGATTTGCAAGTTGGACAGAGTGTTTCAGTTTCTGGAAAAACAAATTCAGATGGGAGCATTACTGCCGAAACTATCCAATTGCGTCCTGAAATAAAGACGGAGGATTTGGAAGAAAATTAAAATTATATTTTAACATAAAAAGTCCCACGAAGATTATCTAAAGGGCTTTTTATTTTGGTTTTAACGGGTGTTGTGGTGCTGTGGATAAGTGTATTTGACAAGAAAGCAAGTATAATATAAACTGTACATAAGGTTAAAACTAAGGTGCAGTACATATATGGATATAAAAGTGAAAAAAGGTGATTATTTAGATATTTTATTAAGATCTCCAAAAACCGTCTTTTCAACTAAAGATGTGGCTTTATTGTGGAGAGATTCTAATTTATCTGCTGCTCGAGTTCGATTGAGTTATTATGTGAAAAAAGGGAAATTAATTCGTTTGCGTAGGGGATTATATGTAAAAGATAAGAACTATAATAAATATGAATTAGCCACTAGCATATTAAGACCATCTTACATAAGTTTTGAAACTGTTATGGGGGCGACGGGGATGACTTTTCAACATTATGAAAAGATTTTTGTTGCTTCATATGTGAAAAGAGATTTAATCTGTGATGGTCATAAATTCTCTTTTCAGAAAGTTAAAAATTCAATACTAATTAATCCTAAAGGGATGAATCAAAAAGAAGAATATTCTATTGCATCAAAAGAAAGAGCCTTTTTGGATATTATTTATAGGAGTGGAGATTATCATTTTGACAATCTATCCTTTTTAGACTGGGAAAAAGTATTTGAGATATTACCGATTTATGGAATTAAAAAAATAGAGGAAAGAGTAAAAGAATATTTTGAATACTATAAACTTACTAAATAAATTACCATGTCATTAGATTCAGCAATACATAAAAATATTCTACTTCAAATCTTAATTGATATTTATTCAGATAATACAATCGGACCATTTTTAGGATTTAAGGGAGGTACAGCGGCTTATTTGTTTTTTGGTCTTGAGCGTTTTTCTGTTGATTTAGATTTTGATTTGCTTGATGTAACAAAAGAGGATTATGTTTTTGAAAGAGTTGAGAAAATAGTAAAAAAATATGGTGTTGTTAAAGAAGCGGAGAAAAAAAGATTTAATTTACTTTTTATTCTTGCGTATAATAACAAAGAAGAAAATGCTCAAAATGTTAAAATTGAAATTAATCGCAGAAATTTCGGTTCAAAATATAAGCTGAAATCATATATGGGGATCTCAATGCTTGTTATGACTAAAGAAGATATGTTTGCAAATAAATTGGTAGCGATGTTTGAAAGAATTGGAAAAGCCAATCGTGATATTTTTGATGTTTGGTTTTTTTCCAAAAATATATGGTCAATAAATAAAACGATTGTAGAAAATAGGTCGGAAATGAGCTTTAAAGAATTTTTGGAGAATTGTATTTCTGAATTAGAGAAGAAAAATAATAGAGATATTCTAAATGGTTTAGGTGAACTCGTAGATGAAAAACAAAAAATGTGGATCAAATCTAATCTTAAGAAGGATGCTTTACTTATGCTAAAATTAAAACTTAATGAGGAAAATGATTTTATAAATAAAAAATAAAATGGAAAAATTTAGGGATAATTTGGATAACGAAAAATTACAGGAAGAAAACAGTAATCTTAATATTGAATTAGGCTACGAAGATTTTATTCCGGAAGAATTTCAGCAGAATCCTATAAAATACTTTGAGAATATAGGAAAAAACATAAAACCAGGAGAAACTCAACGAGATGAGACAGGTAGGGTCAAAGAGGATCCGACAGCGGTAAAGAAATTTCCAATGTGGGAGGATAGTCAAAATAATCAGCTACAAGTTATTGGCAAGAAAGTTAATATTGAAAAAAGTATGATTAGTAGATCTGAATATCCGTTTTATGAATACGGGATTATGAAAATAGTAAACAGTATTGGACTACCTACTCCTAAACCTGTTGCAAAGGCGGAAAGTAAAGAAGGTTATTTAATAGTTATGGAGAAAGTAAAGGGGATTAATTGGTTTGAAAAAAATGAGTTAAATCTAAAAAGTAAGGGATATAATGATGCAGATATTGATAACCTAAAGCAACAAGCAGAAATAAAAATGGGTGAGTTAAAAGAGCGGTTTGATGAAGCTGGAATTATAAGAAAATGGAAATTGAGCGATATGGTTTTTGATATTGATTTTGAAAATAAAATAATTAAAAAAATTATTCCAGTTGATTGGGAAAGGACAAAAATTGATTTTAGGAAATTACAGCAGTATAAAAATAGGCAAAAGATATGATTACAAAAGAAATAACAGAAAAATACCAACATAAAATAAATATAACAAAATCTGGTTTAGTAGCTATTTCTATTTCAGCAAGATGCAAATCAAAAAAACAGTTAAAATCAAATACAGACGAAGATTTAAGGATAGAAATAGATGGTGTATATTTTAGAGAAAACTTCCCACAAAAAAATATTCAACGATTCAATATACCAGTTGCTTTTAATGGGACAAAACTAAAGGGATTAAAGAAAACAATAATCATTTTGGTTGTGTTAGATAAAGGCGAACATGTATTGAATCTAATTCCTAAGAATAGCGCCTATTTAGAATCTATAAAAATTCAAGAATTTGCAACGCAAGATGTAGAATTTATTTTAGAAGATCAAGCCGAAGATGGGAATAATAGACCATGGTATACTTTCGTATTGGTTGATTTACCATTAAGTAAACTTTCAACAGATGTAACTGTCCAAAAAAGATTTTGGGATAGTGACGATGTAAAGATAATAGTCAACGATAAAATAAAAAAGAATATAAGTGGAGGGAAATACAAATTTTGGTATTTTGTAGGAGGAATTTTAGGCTGGGTTACGTCGTTTGTAAAGGGGAAGAGTCAAAGACAAAAAATTAGTTTCAGGGGGAATCTTGATGACGGAGTTCATTATTTAGAATTTTGGGCAGATAGAATGCCGATTTTACATAATGTTAAATTAAATTTGAAATACACAGAGACTAGAGCCGAAAAAAGGGCTATTGAATTAATTCGAGAATATGTTGACATTATTAAGCGATCAGCGAAAAAATTTGATGTAGATGCGACTATGGTTGGTGCTGTTATATATCAAGAGCAATCGACCAATGTTAATTTTGTAGATACGCTTATCGATTATGTAGGCGGTTTATTAGGGATAAACACTTCAATAGGAATAGGGCAAGTTAGAGTAAAAACAGCAGAATCTCTAGAAAAAATCTATCAGGAATTAAAAATATCATGTGATGATAATAAATTGATAGACTGTAATTCTCTTAGAGTAGAATGTCTTAAAATGCCTCTTCTTAATATAAGATATGTTGCTGCGAAAATAAAATTTTCTCAAGATAGGTGGGAAAAGGCGGGAATAAATATCAATAATAGATCGGAAATTGTAGGAACATTATATAATATTGAAGATGTTGATAAACCAATAGAGCCTCACCTTAATCCAGAGGCGAACGATTTTGGCGATGGGGTTGGGCAGAACTTTAACAAGATAAAAGAGATTTTTAATCCATGAAATCAAGAACAAAACTTTTTCTAAAATTCTTACTGGGCGTGGTAATTATATCTGTTTTTCTATGGTTAAATTTGGTGTACAGAATTTATAAACAATCAACAATAAACGAGACGCAACAAGCGGATGCAATTGTAGTATTAGGAGCTAGCCAATGGAATGGTCAGCCAAGCCCTGTCTTGCAGAGTAGATTAGATCATGCCCTTGCACTTTATAAATTAAATTTATCTGATCATTTTATTTTAACAGGAGGTATTGGAGAAAATAATGTTATGTCAGAATCATTGGCTGGTAAAAATTATCTAATACAACAGGGCATTATAGAGGAAAACATTTTTATAGAAGAGAAGAGCAGAACCACTTGGCAAAATTTGAAAGAGGTAGTAAATATATTAGAGCAACATAATTTTAACTCAGTAATTTTAGTAAGTGATGGATTCCATATGTTTCGTCTTCAACGAATGGCGGAAGATTTAGAAATAATAAATTATATTTCTCCAGTGGAAAAGGAGGTAATAAAGCAGAATAAGTTAACTAATTTCAAGTACATAATTAGGGAATCCGTAGTGTATGTTTTGTATAGATTGTTTAAGATATAAGAGAAGAATAGCATCTATTATAGAATGTAGTTTAAGGCTTTTTATTTTGTACTGTGGATAAAAACTTGACATTTTCTCAAAATAGTGTATTATATATGTATACTAGGTAACAAATTACTATTACTATATATACATGAAAAGTACAATATTATCTCAAAAAGATGCTACTCTACTGGAAAACCTTATTATTAAATATGGTCTTTTTGTGAATTTTGAACAGATTTTCAGCGAATTACGTGGTGAAAAAAGCCTACAAGAAACAAAAAATATTGTTGGAAAGTTGCATAGACAAGGATGGTTAGTCAGGATAAAAAGAGGTATTTATTACATTTCAAACCTAGAATCGCGAGGAAGTATAAATATTTCTCCCATCATTATTGCTCAAACTTTAGTGGAAGACTCTTATGTATCTTGTGAAGCAGCTTTGCAACATTATGGAATGTTTGATCAATATCTTAAAACAATAATATCGATTTCACTCAAAAGATTTAAAACAAAAGAAATTCAAGATACAAATTATGAGTTTATTTCTACAAACCGTAAAAATTATTTTGGTTGGAAGAAATTTCAGATAGAAGGCAAAGAAGTTAAAATAGCAGAAATGGAGAAGGCTATTTTAGATATAATTTCTTTCAGAAGAACAATTAGTTCAATTGATTTAGTGTTAGAAAAATTAAGGGATTACAAAAATAATTTTAATTTGGACAAATTAAAAAAGTTTAGCGAGAATCAGTCAACGACTACAAAAAGGATTTTAGGTTTTCTTATGGATAAAGTCGGTATGGATTCCAATGAGATTTATATGACGATCAAGAAAGAAAAAGGTAGTAGTTTCATGGATAAAGATAGTCAAAATTTTAATGCCAAGTGGCGATTGTATTATAGCGACCACTTTAAACAAAATTAATGAATATTACTTTTTTAACAAAAAGAGAATTGGAAATAATAAATAGAAGAAAATTATTATATCCACTTGCAATTGCAGAAAAAGATTATTTTTTAGCTATTGTTTCAAAAATTATTTATGATTCTCCGTTGAGAGATAAAATAATTTTTAAGGGTGGAACGGCACTTCATCATTGCTATCTTGATCAACTTCGATTTTCTGAAGATCTTGATTTTGGGAGCATAGATAAAGCTGTAACTATAGAAGAAGTTAAAACAGTTTTAGAGGAAAATGATTTCTTAACGGTAAAGAAAGAATATTATTCTGGTGCCACAATTAAACTGGAAAAGGTGCAATATACAGGTCCACTTGGTTTGCCTAATTATTTAAAATTAGAAATTGATTATATACAAGATGTAATCTTGCCCGCGAAGGATTTAGAATACCAAAATGTTTGGGGAGTAGAAACAAAAGTTAAAGTTATGGATCTAAGAGAAATTTGTGCAGAAAAAATAAGGGCTATGAGTGATAGAGCTAGATATAGAGATTTCTATGATTTATTTATGATTTTTAAAAACTTCCCAATGGACATAAATAAGATCAAAGAACTTATTAAGATTAAAGAGATCCGAAAACCGATAAGTCAAAAATCAATATTGGCAAATTGGGAGATTGCAAAGCAGGAAAGAAATGGAGATGTTGAAAAGATTTATTATAGAGAAGGGGTAGAGGATAAAGATATTGTTAAATTTATTGGTCAGTTAAAAATTGGAGAGATAAAATAAGTAAAATATTTTATTAAAATTGTATTATATAGAGAGAAACTATTTGAATTTATTTCACTGTATAGAGGGGAAAAGTCAAAAATAAAAAGCAGGGTTTTTATTTTTAATATAAATATGGTAACATAAGGGATAGTTTAGCCGAAGTGGCTCAATGGTAGAGCAACACACTCGTAACGTGTAGGTTGTGGGTTCGATTCCCACCTTCGGCTCAGTTATAAAATTTGGAGGTCACAAATTGTGACCTCCAATCAGAGGAATAAATTTTTATGACGAAACAAGAATCCAAACAACAGATTGCTAAACTTGTTGAGAAATATCAAAGAGTATTGGCAGAAGGAAAAATAAAATCTTACAATGAGGCTCAAACTCGTAATGAATTTATTGAGCCATTGTTTGAATTTCTTGGTTGGGATATGCGAAATCTTACAATTGATAACGAAGTTACTACCGAAGAAAATGTTTCTGGTGGCAGAGTTGATTTAGCCTTTCGCTTTGGCAATATTCCCGTTTTCTTTTTGGAGGCGAAAGCAATGAAAATTGATTTGGATGAATGGAAATGGGCAGAACAAGCTATAAATTATTCTTGGAACAAAAGTGTTACATGGGCAGTTTTAACTGATTTTGAAAGTGTGAAGATTTTTAATGCTGAAATTCCTCCAAAAAGTATTTCTCAAAATCTTTTTATTGAAATTAAATGTCAGGATTATATCAATTGCTTTGATCAACTCTGGCTTCTTTCAAAAGAAAGTTTTGAACAAAAACTTCTAGATAAAGAAGCTCAAAAATGGGGGAAATTAACAACTAGAAAACAAGTCGGTGAAAAACTTTTTGAAGACTTGATGTCATGGCGAATTTTACTTACTAAAGATTTCAAAAAACAAAACAATCTAACAGATGAAGAACTAAACGAAGGTGTGCAGAGATTTCTTGATCGTCTTATTTTTATTCGTACTGCCGAAGATCGAAAGATAGAACAAAATATTTTACTTTCTCTTATTAGGGAATGGGAGGCAAAGGGGAAGAAACATAATATTTACAAAAGATTAGTAGATGGTTTTCGTTGGTTTGATGAAAATTACAACTCCAAACTTTTTGCTGTGCATTATTGTGAGAAGTGGGAGGTGAGCGATAAAATATTAGCAGAAGTTATAAATGGTTTATATGAAACAAAAGATGGCTATCGTTATGATTTCTCTATTATTTCTGCCGATGTTTTAGGTGGAATGTATGAGCAGTATTTAGGTTATGTTCAGGGTTGTAAGAGTGAGGATAAATCAAAGTCAAAGAGAAAGTCTCAAGGTATTTATTATACACCAAAATACATTGTTGAATTTATTGTCAAAGAAACTTTAGGTGAGGTTTTGAAAAAAACTAAGGCAAAGGATATTCCAAATATTAAAGTTCTTGATCCTGCTTGTGGTTCAGGTTCTTTTTTGAATGTTGCTTATGATAAAATTTTAGAGACTTTAACAAAACAAAATCCACAAACTTCACTTTTTGCTAAGTTTGATATTTTGAAAGAAAATATTTTTGGTGTTGATCTTGATGCACAGGCAGTAGAGATTGCCCAGCTGAATCTTTTATTAAAGGTTTTGTCACAAAAGACAAAGTTGCCGACGCTTTTACATAATTTGCGGGTCGGAAATTCTTTGATTGAAACAGGAGATGAAAAATGCAGATCTTTTAATTTTCAAAATGAATTTAAGGAAGTTATTAAACAGGGTGGTTTTGACGTGATTATAGGAAACCCACCGTATATTAAGGAATACACAAATCGATTAGCTTTTGATTTTTTACACGAAAATCCTTATTACCAAGGTAAAATGGATATCTGGACTCTCTTTGCTTGCATAGCAATTGACTTACTTAAAGAAGGCGGTTATTTTGGTTTTATTGCACCAAATAATTGGCTTACTAATGCAGGGGCAAGTATTTTAAGAGACAAGATTTTATCAGAGGGACAGATTATAAAATTTGTAGATTTCGGTGATTTCAAAGTATTCAAAGATGCGGGTATTCAAACAATGATTTTTGTATTCAAAAAAGGCAAACCCAAGAAAAGTTACAAAACAGTTTATGTAAAAATTGCTGATAAAAATATTGGAGAAGACGAAATTAAATTATTTTTACATTCTAATTTTAAAACGGGAGATGACAAAATAGTTAAATTCCATGCCACTATTCATCCTCAGAAATTGATTGGAAAAAATATCGTGTTTTCTAATCAGACAAATGATGCAATTTTAAATAAAATTGAGTCAAAGA
>CAYZDR010000006.1:0-26934 GCA_964477425.1 uncultured Candidatus Saccharibacteria bacterium | reverse complement strand
TTATATTTCCACGCCAATCTCAATAATTTCCAAAGTCCATCTCTAAATATAAATACAATGACAATCCACGCCCACCAAACTGGATGAGTAAATTTCCACCATTTATTTACTTTTTTTTGCCAACTTAATTCTATATTCTCCTCTATGGCATCCAGAATCTTGAGACCCTTTTCCACAGTTGTTGGTGTATATGGTTTTTTGATCTCTTGAATAAAATTTTGATAATAAGGGCTATCTTTTCCTTCTGTTTTTAAAATTAGACTTTCACACTTAGTTTTCCAACCAACAACTAATCCCCTGTCTAAGAATGGGTTTATTGATTTCTGAGGTAATCTTGAGTCAGGCGTTCTCTTAATTTTTTCACCTTCTTCTTTTAATCGTTTGACTATTTCAATAACTTTTTCTTTTTCCATAATTTTATTCCTTTAATTTCACTTTAACACAAACAAAAAACGACGCAATCACAAACAAGTCTAATAAAAAATCACTGAATTTGACGAATAAAGCAAACTATTGTGGATAATGTCTTGTTCTCAACCCTAACTAAATCCTTTTAACCCGCTTAAAATATTTCGCCAACCCATCACCATCTATATTATACCCCGACGTATTAATAGTATCTTTTCTTCTAAAATATCTAAAACGCCAATAAGAAAAACCATAATGGGAGAGAAAGACGACCATCTTTTAGAGAAAAATCAAAATCTTTCGTAACCAAAATACTTTCTTCTACCCCCCATTTTTCACAAAGTTTATCCAATGTTTTTAAACTTGGTACATTATTTCTCCACTTCACTTCTATCGGTAACGCCCCCGATGGATATTTCGCAATAAAATCCACTTCACCTTTTTTATCTTTATAAAAAGATACTTCGCCATCTCTCCTTATACGTGGAAACCATCCTTCAATAGCTGTGCAGACTAAATTTTCCGCAACATACGACATTTCTTCTGGGTTATCATAAATTTCTTCTGTTTTTTTTCTCAAAGCATTTCTCAACGCAACATCAGTAACGTAAAATTTTATATTTCCAGATCTCCTCTTATGCTCAAATCTTTTGCTCTTTGTTCTATCTATACGAAAAAGGAGAAAAGTCTTTTGTAAATAATCAAGATAACGATCTAATGTCGTCCAATGTATTTTTAAATCTTTTTGCAGTTTACTTAAAACAGCTTCTGCCCCATTAAAATCAACTAATCTAACATAAAGCTTTTCTAAATCTTTTACCTTTCTAATTTTTGCTACCTGCGGTAAATCTTCAAATAAAACTTTGGCGATATGATGTTCCCATAATGTTCTTTGTTTTGAAGCAATGTCTGTTTGTTGCCAAACTCGAGGAAAGCCACCTTCAATAATGAATTTTTTTAAACATTTAATTACCGTTTGTTTTTCCCACACTTTTAAATCCTTAAAAATTGGTTCAAGTACACTAGACATACCGCCTATTCGAAACGAGGAAATAAACTTTTTCTTCTGTTCTCTTAATTTTTTTATAGCATCAATTATTTTTATATTGTTTTTTTCTTTAAACTCAACATATTCGCGAAAAGAAAATGGCCATAAAACATGTTCTGATATTCTTCCCAATAAACTCTCCCTATTTTTTTGTTGTATTCTTAAAGAAGATGACCCACTTACTATATATTTAATTTGAAAAGGTCTATCATAAAATGTCTTTAAAATTTTTTCCCATTGTGGAAGCTGATGGATCTCATCAAAGAAAAAATAAATCTGTTTCGTGCTTTCACTTAGCTGTTCTTGCAAAACTCCTTCGGAATAACTATCAATAATTTGATTGAACAATTGCTTTTGATCAAAGGTTGCACGCAAATATGGATCGTCAAATGAAACATAAAGAATACGCTTAGGATCAACTCCTGAATGCAAAAGATCTTTTATAATTTGACGCATAATTGTAGATTTTCCAACCTGTCGCATCCCTGCAATACTAACTATCTGATCTCCTTGCAAAAACTGATTTTTGATTTCAATATAGGCTTCTCTTTTATAATTAGGATCATTATATCGATCAATACCAACTAACCCTTGTTGCCACCAAGGATTCCAACCTTTTAATTGTGTGAGTAATTGATCATTCATAAATGCTTATTTTAAGCCATATTTTTAACACTTTCTCATATTATACACTATACTGTATAATAAAGTCAACATCTTATACACTATATTGAACAGTACGCTTCTACAAATCAAATCCAATATTTTTAAGTTGCCTCTTTATCTCTTTATTCATCTCTTTTTCTTTCTCCATCTGATTTTTTAATTCTTCTGTTAACCCTGTCATTTTATCCTTAAACGGAATTCCATCATCTTTTTCTTCAGGAAGGCCAACATACCGTCCGGGAGATAAAACATAATCCAACTCCTTAACCTTTTCAATCGCCGTTGAACTACAAAAAGCAGGAATATCTTTATAATCCCCTTTCTTTTTCCTCCACTCATGATAAGTCGTTGTAATTTTCGCAATATCTTCATCTGAAAATTCTTTTGTCCTTCTGTTAATTAGATGCCCTAAATTACGAGCATCAATAAAAAGTATTTCTCCGGCACGGTTTCTATCTCCGTTACAGTCATGTCGTTTGTTAGACAAAAACCACAATGAAGCTGGAATTTGAGTATTGAGAAATAATTTTGCAGGTAAATTAACAATACAATCTACAAGTCCTGTTTCAACAAGATTTTTACGAATTACGTCTTCGCCAGAAGTTTTAGAAGTAAGTGCCCCTTTAGCAAGGACAAATCCAGCAATTCCTTTTGGAGATAAGTGGTAAACAAAATGTTGAACCCATGCAAAGTTGGCATTACCTTTTGGCGGAGTTCCATATTTCCACCTACCATCATTTTGCAATAATTCACCGCTCCAATCGCTATCATTAAATGGCGGATTGGCAAGGATAAAATCGGCTTTCAAGTCTGGGTGCATATCTTTTAGGAAAGATCCCTCATTATTCCATTTCACTTGAGAACCATCAATTCCGCGAATTGCTAAATTCATACGAGCGAGACGATAAGTTGTCTGATTACTTTCTTGTCCATAAATTGAAATATCATCAATTCGTCCCTGATGTTCTTTTACAAACTTTTCACTCATCACAAACATTCCACCACTTCCACAACATGGATCAAATACTCTCCCCTGATATGGTTCAATCATTCCTACTAATAGTTTCACGATTGATTTTGGAGTATAAAACTGTCCACCTTTTTGTCCTTCTGCAAGTGCGAATTGTCCTAAAAAATATTCATACACTTTTCCGAGAATATCTTTTGATTTTGTTGCTTCATCTTTAAGTGCAATGTCGCCAATTATATCAAGCAATTCTCCTAGTCTTGCTGTATCAATGTTTGACTTGGCATAAACTTTTGGCAATATACCTTTGAGAGTTGTGTTTTCTTTTTCAATTTTTTCCATCGCTTCATCTAAGTCTTTACCAATAGTTGGAAGTTTCGCACGTGAGTGAAGATAAGACCAACGGGCATTTTCTGGTACCCAAAAAACATTTTCTGCTTTGTATTCATCTTGATCTTCTGGATCTGCTCCCTTAAATTTACCCTTACTTTCTTTTAATTTAGTATGAAGTTCTTCAAAAGAGTCGGAAATGTATTTGAGGAATATTAAACCAAGAACAACATCTTTATATTGAGCTGCATTAACATTTTTACGAAGTTTGTCCGCGGCTTTAAAAAGCTGAGGTTCAAATTTTTCCGGTTTTTCGGTTTTGTCTTTCTTCATATTTACCTTTGTATTTCCATAATACTCCTAATTTTACCTAAAAACAAGCGCTAACACGTTGAACATACCACATAGTATGTTCAAAAAAACACCGTGGAGTAAAATCCGCGGTGTTTTTTGTTGTAAGTACGTACTTAGGTACGTACTTAAGCAAGCACTTTATTTTTTGCCTATCATCCTTTTCATCTTCATCATTCCTGCACCCATTTTATGTCCAAATTCCATTCCCATTTCTTCTTTCAACGCTTTTGCTTCTTCAATCTTTCCTTCTTGCATCAAATTATGTATTTCTGACATTTTACTAAACTGCTCTTCGTTTATATTTTCCTTCATGCCATTAAACTTTTCTGCCATATCATCTGCCTTTACATTCATCTTATTTTGCCATGCTTCATAGTCATTCTCATTAAAAATCTTATTCATTTCTGTTTGATGTTCCTCCATCATTGCACGCTTTTCCTAAAAAGCTTCCGGGTTCATATCTCTCATTTTATTCATCCCCCATTTACCACTTGCTGAAGCTGAAGCAACAGAAACTAATGTTACGACGACTGCTCCTGCCAACACTATAAAACCTGCTGACAAATATTTCTTTTTACTCATAATATGTGATTTACTAATTAATTTTATTACTTGGCCAGTAATGATCCACTCTATCTAATAATACGCTCTTTGATCTTTTTTCTTTCAAGACGATTAAAAGGTGTTTTATCTCCAAACCCTTGAAATTCCATTATCTTTCTGTATGGTGGGAATTTACGAAATGTTGCTCCTTCTATACGAGCACCCATGCCTACTCCATGTGCGATTACTCCAAAAAGAATACTTACTAAAATAATAAATGAAATTATTAAGTACTCACTAAAACGATATCCTTTTTTAGTATGTTTGAAATTATAGTATGCAAGGAAAAGAAAAATAGAAAGAATGAAAATCCAAAAGTAAGGAATGTTAACAAGAATTCTTCTAAATAATCCTGTTTTTACAATAGGGACAGCCCATCCTGGGCGAAGGATCATAAACAATATAATTGAGCATACTAAACTCCCTATAATAATTGATGTAGCAAAAAGAAACCAGATTATAAAATATTTCAATATAAACTGCCACTTAGATTTAGGCTCTATATGTTTTTCTCTAATCTCTTCAATTATTTTTTGCTCTAGTTTTTTCTCATTCATAGTTTAATTTGATTCTTCTCTGATATTTTTCTAAATTGATCTTTGGCTCTGCTAATTAAAGTAGCTACTGTCCCCATCGGCTTTTTAAGAATGTCTGATATTTCCTGATAACTTTTATCTTCCATAAATTTTAGAACAAGGGCTTCTCTATATTTTTCATCCATTTCTATTAAAACTGCACTTACTGTTTTCTTCAATTTGTCACGATCAACATCTTTTTCTAAATCTAATTTGGAAGCAAAATTATTAAATACCCCGTCATCAACAGAAATTTCTTGTGGTCTAGATTTTAGTTTCCTATGATTACTGATTGTCTGATTATGTGCAATTCTATAAATCCAAGATGAAAATTTTAATTCAGGATCAAAGTCATTCAAATTTTGATAAACTTTTATAAAAACATCTTGTAAAACATCTTCTGCATCCTCTTTCCGTAATCCAGAAATTCTCATTATGTATCTTAAAAGTTTTTGTTCGTATCGTTTTATCAAGTACACAAAACAATCCCTATTTTCAAGCGATAAATTTACTAATTCTATGTCTGTTTTTTTCGTATAATCTTCAAATTTGTTCATGTAACCAGTATAGCAGTATTTACATAATAGTACGATTTTTGTTTCTTTTTTCTTTCAAAAAAAGAGGCGTAACGGTTTTACTTATTGATAAGCAACCGTTACGCCTCAAACTAATTTCTAACCCGGGCAACAAAAATGCCCCTTGGTTTGTCAAAAAACTTCCATTTACCCGCCATAACCACACTGGTGAGGGCATTTTAAAATCCAAACACCGAGATCAACCCCGCAAATGGTTTCTTCAATACATCTAACAAAGACTGCGTATCCGACTCTACTGTATTCTCAACATCAATTGTATCAACAGAAGCTGGCACTTCCACCGACGCCTCCGTTGTATCTATAGACCTGTCTACCGTAGTTTCAACGGAAGTAGATGTATCTACAGATGTATCTACATAATTCTGTACTTCCACAGACGTTACATCGGTTGTCAACTGTTCCGATGTTGCATCTGACACCACTTCTGGTATTTCATTGTCATACGTTTTCCACGAATCATCATTCTGTGGCAACGTTTGATCTGGCATTCGCTCTATCAGCAAATCTTCAGCCACTGGCATGTCTCCAGACGACACCGGCTGATCCAACTGGTCTTTAGACACATCATAATCAATCACTCCACTTGCATCATTTGAATCCTGCCACTGCTCAGCCTCTGGTTTCCTATACTCTTCTCTATGCCTTTCTTGATATTGATTTTCATCCCGCCAGCTATCGTCCTGCATCCCAGATTCATCTTTCCACTCCCCATCGTCATAATTGCCATCATCATAATCTCTAAACTCCGGCTCTTTATAATCATCCGGATACATGTCTGACTTCATATCACCGTCTGTTTGTATATTTTGCGTTCGCGACTGTTCCATCTCTCTCAATCTTTTTTCCAGTTCTTCCATAGTCATCTCCCCTTTTTCAACCCCCATCATCATACACTCTTTCATATTCTCTGGCTTGCTACAAAAATCATTGCATTCTTCTTCACTACCGCATCCATCAAAACCACCATCGAATCTACCTTCCCGTCTTTCTCTTGTCTGCCTCATCGCTTCATCTTTTTCTTCTTTTGTCATGTCTCCCATTTTCACAGAAAACTCCATGCATGTTTCCATATTATCAGGGTTACCACAAAATGCTCGACATTCTTCATCGCTATTACAATTTCCTGGCCCGCCAGTTACCCCTGCTTCTATCATTTTTTTAGTTTGCATAGCATCTTCTTCATTCATTAACCCATATTCTAAAGAGAACTTCATACATTCCATCCTATGGTCAGGATTATCACAAAAATCTCTACATTCTTGATCCCCTTTACATCCACCCGGTCCTTTTCCTCCAGTTTTTCGCGACATTTCCGCATCTTCTTTGGTCATAAATCCAGCCGCCTCTGCAAAGTCTATGCATTCAGTTACATTTTCAGGTTCATGACAATAAACATCACATTCTTGTTTGCTGTTACATGGAAGTGGTTTCAGTCCTTTTTTCAATGCCTTTAACATCATTCTCGCTTCTTTTATTTCCTCTTTTGGAATCATTCCAGCCGCTTCTGAAAATTTAAGACATTCTTCCATATGATCTGGGTTTGAGCAATAACTATCACATTCACTTTTAGATTTACATGGAGGTGGCTTAATTCCTTTTTTAACAGCCTTAAGCATCTGTTTCACTTCTTTTAGCTCTTCAGGTGGAATCATACCATGCTTTTCTCCAAAAGTAACACATTCTTCTATGTTATCTATATTGTCACAATATGCATCACATTGAACCATCCCACGACACCCACCTGGCCCGCCAGCTTTTCCTAATTCCATCATTTTCTTCCCCATCTCAATTTCTTCCTGAGAAATCAATTTATGTTGTTCAGCAAAATTAATACATGCTTCCATATTTTCTGCACTATCGCAGTATGTCTTACACACCGTCTTGCTCTCACAATTCCCCAACTCAGCAACAGGAAAATTTACACTATCCAAAGGATTCTCCCCTAACGCTATCCCCGCAAACAAAACACCGACAGCTATTATTGCTATCCCACTTATATACAAAAGTTTTTTCTTCATATTTTTGAAATTTATTCAAACGGATTCGTATATCCTTCTTCAAAAGGATTTGTCGCATCTTCATATGGATTAGTAGATGGCAGATCTTCTACTGGACTTTGCACTGCTTCGCTAACATCAATTTCAGGAATATCTGATCCAATTTCCTGTATTTCTTCCATCACCTCATCCACCTCTTTTGTGTTTTCTTCTAAAACAGCATTTTCGGCGTTATCAGCATTTCTACTTTTCTTCTGTTCATTGGCATAATAAAATCCTCCCGCAATGAGAAGAATTATTGCAATTACAACTAAAGTTTTTTTATACATGTATTTATATCTTTATTTTCTTTATTATACCACTTTTTATCATCATGATATATAAAAATTATGTGGATAACTAATTATCCAGCAACGTCGTCCGTCATTGTTCATTGATAATTGTTCATTGTACATTGTTCATTGAATATAGCCCATGAACATTACAATACACCCTAACTCCAAGTATCTTTTTTCTAGTATAGAACTTTGATTCTGGCTTATCATCTAAATCTAAAAATCTTTTTCCTCTTTTCCCATCTTCAACAATAATTTCAATCCATTCAATATGATGGTCCTTTTCCATCGGATGTTCTACTTCTCCTATTTTTATTAACACCCCATCCTTCATTTTGCAATCACTCGGTGGCAATTCTTCTATTACTGGCAAGTGCTTTTCGGCCACATCAGTTACATCATCAGTTTTCGCAACTAACAGCTCCATTAGCTGACCACAACAAACTAATTCTCCAACACCAGTATGTAAAACTTCAACAATATTCCCGCAAATATTGCACTTATAAATTTGATGTTTTTCTGTCATATTATAAATTTATTTTTTAACTATTTATATTATACCACCTTTCTACAAAAATAAAAAAGAGGCGACCGTTTTGCTTGTTGATAAGTATTACCACCTACCTCAAAAACTTATAATACCGCATCAGACATATTCCGTCAATACTTGCAAATAATTACAGTTGTGATATTATGACATTGCCTTTGCAGACATAATATTAACAATATAATATCGTCAAAGTATGTATAATTAATATTCTTCGCAGTAAAAAGCTGATGAGGTTTTGATCCTAATTTGAAGCTAATTAGAATAAAAAAAGTCTTGCAAAGGCTTTTTCTTTTTATATTATAGGTACATAAAAAACTAGACCTGAGATTCTTAAGTCTCAGGTCTTTAATATTGGCAACTGCCATTATTATACTATTTTCATTTTGCACAGGGAGGATCACAATATAAATCGTGTTCCTCTGCCTTATCATTTTTATAAGATACTATAATAATTCCGATAATAAAACCGACGACTATAAAACTTCCCCAAAACCACGTTCTGTGTATATTGCAAAAATTAAAAACAAAGTTTATTGCAGAGCTTAATTTTTCCATTATAGCTCCCCCCTTATAATATTGTTTTAGCATGTTCCCATACCATTAAAGAACTTCCCTCTTATCAGAATATTCTATTTTTTTTCTATATTTTTGTCAATAACTCCATCACATGTTATGTGTTCCATGTTATGTGCTATATTTTTTCAGCCAACGACTACAACTTTAATTCAAATACCAAATAAAATAATTCAGTACACTAGCAAAGCTGACCCAGAAAAAATATGGAACTAGAAGATAACTTGCCCATTTGTTAATCTTCCAAAATTTGAAGATCAAGACAATAATAAATATCCAAATGATAGCAATATTTATGAAAGCCAGCATAGGATTATGTAACCCAAAAAATATCATTGACCATGTAGCATTGAAAAATAAATGTATCCAGAACAGCCGGAAAACTCCTCTTGCATTCTGCTCATCTAATTTATCCCAGATTAGGTAAATGCTAACGCCCATAATTAAATAAAGAGTGATCCATGCAGGACCAAAAATCCAATTGGGTGGACTAAAACTCGGTTTTTGCAAAGTTACATACCAACTCTGTATAGCTGGAGCAGTAAAAAATGACCCTGCCAATCCTGCTAATTGTGGAATAGCAAGTGAAATAGCTAAACGTTTATACTTCATATTTTTGTTTTTTAATTATGATTATAATCTTATTGTATAACAAAAATTAATAATCTACAAATTAAAAAAATTGACGTTTTAATAAGTTTGTAGTATAAATAGAGAGTACAAATTAAACTACTTAAAAGACTTTTCCGCTTCCATGGAAAATGGAAAGCGGATTTAATTTTTATGGATATAAGAAACATTGCAATTATCGCTCATGTTGACCACGGCAAGACAACCTTGACCGACGCTTTGATGCAGCAAACAGGGATGTCAGAAGCTGGAGATAGCATGGATAGCAACGCGCTTGAGCAAGAAAGAGGTATTACAATCTATTCAAAAAATACCTCTGTCTATTTTCGTGATACGAAAATTAATATTGTAGACACACCCGGACATGCGGATTTTGGATCTGAAGTTGAACGTGTTTTGCGTTCAATTGACTCTGTCCTTTTAGTGGTTGACGCACAGGAAGGTCCAATGCCACAGACAAAGTTTGTCCTAAAAAAATCTCTTGATTTGGGATTGAAGCCAATTGTAGTGATCAACAAAATTGATAAGCCAGCTGCAAGACCTGACATAGTTCAAGAAATGGTTTATGAACTTTTTCTTGATTTGGGAGCAAGCGATGAACAACTTGAATTTGTTACACTTTATGCAATTTCTAGAGATGGAATTGCCAAACTTCATTCTGATGATGATTCTAAAGATCTAACTCCATTATTGGACACTATCTTAAAAGAAGTTCCAGTTGCTTCAAGTGAAAAATTACAAAATGAGCCTTTACGTATGCAACCTTTTAATCTTGCTTATGATAACTTTTTGGGACGACTTGCTATTGGAAGAATTTATGAGGGAGAAATGAAAGATGCTTCTAGAGTGATTATTAAAACACCCGAAGGAAAAACTCGTGAAGGAAAAATAACAAAACTATTTACATTTGAGGGGCTAAAAAGAAAAGAAGTAAAATCAGCAGATGCTGGAGATATTGTGCTGATTGCAGGTTTGCCTGACATTTTTATTGGGGAAACTATTTGTGAAAACGCAGATCAAGAAGCTTTGCCTGCTATCAATGTTGATGAGCCGACAATCTCTTTGAACCTATTTGTTAATAATTCCCCATTCGCTGGAAAAGATGGAAAATTTGTGACGAATAGACAGCTTAAAGAAAGACTTGAAAAAGAATTGGAAGTTAATGTTGGATTGAAAATTGATTTTTCTGCAATTGAATTTTACAAAATTTATGGTAGAGGTGAGATGCACATTGCTATCTTGCTTGAAAACATGAGAAGAGAAGGATATGAAATGCAAATATCTCAACCGCATGTAATCATCAAAGAAGAAGATAGTAAAAAGCTTGAACCTTTTGAAGAAGTAACAATCAATGTTCCTGATGGTATGTCTGGGAGTATTATTAAAAGGCTTTCAAGCAGACGAGGGAATTTGGTTGAAATGACATCAGAAAATGGGCATGCAAGAATTATTTTTGAGATCCCAACTAGAGGATTGCTTGGATACAGAAATGAATTTGTTGTTGATACCAAAGGTGAAGGAATTCTCTACTCAAGAGTGATTGGTTTTAGACCACACGTTGGAGAGATCAAAAAGCATGATGTTGGATCAATGATTTCAATGACAACTGGAAAAGCACTTGGTTTCTCTCTCTTTAATCTTCAAAATAGAGGAACGCTTTATATCGGAGCCACCGCTACAGTTTATGAAGGAATGGTTATCGGAAATTCATCAAAAGGTGATGATATGAGAGTGAATCCTACTAAGGGGAAACAATTAAGTAACATGAGATCATCTGGAGCTGATGAAGCAATTGCTTTAACTCCGCCAGTAGTTTTAACTCTTGAAAAAGGAATGAGTGTTATGAGTGAAGATGAATATCTTGAAATTACTCCAAATAATATCCGTTTAAGAAAACAATTTTTGACTGAAAATGAAAGTGTTAGGGCTGGTAGGAAAAAGTAGAGGTTTAAATACAAATTTAAAGAGGTGGCTTATACTTATAAGTCGCCTCTTTTTTTGTTCTTTTTTAGTCCATATAGAGATTCTACATTTCATGACTTAATTCTATAATAATACTTTTGAAAAGTGCTAGGAAATTTTCTTTCATTCTTGAATTATCTTTTAAAAACGCCGTAGGATATATAGATCGATTTTGAATATCAATAAATTCGTCAATTATCCCGTTATTGCTATTTTTTACAATCAACTGCAAATGATTACGATTATTTTTATTTGATAATTCTACAACAACAGCATAATCATTCTTTAATTTACAGCATGTCCTATAAACTTTTTCTTTTACGTCTAAAAACTTTATTTTTTGGATTAAGGGCAAAAATTGATTCCATAAGTTATTTCTCAGATCTGCCATCTTTTTTTCTTTCAAAGGTTTAAAAATCTTATATCCTGCTATACATCCCATTTTATACCCTATTATACAAACTGTTATCAAGATTGATAAACATATTATGGTATCATTTGTGCTCATTATAATGTCCTCCTTCTATCTCAAATGGTTTGAAAATTTCAAAAAACTGCTCGTTTGATAGTATCTATCTAATTTATCAAAAAATTACTTATCTGTCAATCCATTTTTTCTCAAATTAAAAAATTGTTCACGTTTTTGACGCCATAACCGTGAAAAAACAGTAAATTTTACCAATTTTCACGGTTTTATAAATGGCCTATTTTTAATTAAAAACTCTCCCGCCTTGAGTGGAGAGATATTAAGTCTCACATTATGAATCTGTCATCTATACTTCAGATTTCTTACACGTTGTCAAAACCAGCGTGATCAACCCTACAACATTGCAACCAGCAAAGGTTAGGGTAAGATAACGAGCCGCTTCGGTAAACTCAACAACCAAAAGACCAATTGTCCCGATGGCTATTAAAATAAATGCAAGTGCTTTCATATTATCTCCTTTTTCACCCGCCGTATCCGCCCAGGGCGGATAAGGAGGGTTTATTTAATTAATTATTAGCTTTTATTCATCCTCTATTGGAACACAACAAATATTTGGTGAAATAAATCCTGTCACTTCGCCTAAATTTTCTTCTTCCTCTGAACAAGTTGCTCCACTAACTATATTTAGCGGTTCCCCATCTAATTCTTTACATTCATCTGGAGTCAATGAACTTGTTTTAACTTGCCAATTATCAAGATTGATCGTCTTGCGATCACGAGTAGAATTATTTTCTAGCTTTACCACGAAACAACCAATACAGCGTGCCTGCACAACTTCAATGACGGTAGCGTTTCCCTGCCAACCAAGATATTCAACTGCTATTTTAATTGCCTGCTCTGATCCTTCATTTTCTATTTCCCATTCACGCAAACAAGCGCTGGATTCTTCATTCCATGAATATCCGGCTGGCCCAAGACAACCATGTTCATCTCTGTCTCCACCGATTATCTGTTCAGCCCCTTCTCTATTCTTTCTAACTTTTGGCATTATTATAAAAAATATAACAAACACCGTAATAAGCGCTGGTAAAATTATAACTAAAAAGTTTTTAATTGTTGGTTTTGTGTTCATGTTGTTGTAGATTAATTAATAATTAAAATTTATTCCCCAGCTCCCAATCTTTAATTAAACCCCCTTTACCGTATTGTTTATTTTAACATTTTAATAGTTTTATTTCCAATTAAAGATTTCATTTGAATAATCGCTATCTCATTAAGTTTTTGTAGTCTCTCCGGTTGAGATATTTTTTGTCTAATAAATTCTGCGTTCAAACTTTCTAAATTCGCAAGACAAACAAGTTGTCTCACATCGGCATAATCTCGGATATTGCCTTTTTTATTTTTGTTCTTTGCCCGCCAATCTTTTGCAGTCATCCCAAATAATGCCACATTTAATATATCAGCCTCATCGGCATAAATAACATTTTGCTGTTTTTTAGTAAGTATATTCGGAATAATATGTTCTTTTATGGCATCTGTATGAATTCTATAATTCACTTTCGTTAACATTCGTTTTGAGTCCCACCCAAGAGTCAGTCGTTTATTTTCTTCCTCTTTCAATCTTTGAAATTCTTTAATTAAATACAGTTTAAACTCTGCTGAAATCCAAGAAGCAAATTCAAAGGCAATATCCTTATGAGCAAAAGTACCGCCACCATATCGTCCCGCTTTTGAAATGATTCCTACAGCGTTTGTTGTTTTAATCCACTTTTGTGGTGTTAAAACAAAAGCATTACTTCCAGATTCATTTTTAACCGTGTCGAATTCGACACGGTTAAAACCTGAATTATTTATTATCTCCCAAATACCCAAAAATTCAACTGTAAAACGAGTTTTCATCCAATTTTGAACAACAAACCTTGGATCATCTGAATTTTTATATCTCGCGATATCTGTAAGTGAAATAAAATCTTCTTCTTTTTGAGAGAAAAAATTTACGTTTATATTTTTTACAACAAGATCTTTTTTCATAAAAAACTAATAAATTTTACTCCTTCGGCTTCCAATCTTTAATCAAAACACCTTTACCGTATTGTTTAACAACAACTTTCTGGTTGTCACGCCATTTTAGATTCCGAATAATATCTATCGGAATTGTTAAAGATATACTCGTACTTCCTCCACTTTTCCCAAGTTTTCTAATATGACTATTTTCCCTTGGTCCGCCGTAGCTTACAGCGAAGGAGACTACTTTTTGTTTTAACATGTTTTTATATTACTAATTAATATTTTTATTATATCACATCCCTCAAAAAAATCCCCGCCCTGGGCGGGGACTTTTTGAACTCGGCATTCCCGATATTGACAAGCGTTTGGTATATGCTATTCTTAACTTACCAAAACCTGTATTCTGAACTGCCACCGGACGGTGGCGTGGCTGGGACATCCAGCATAGGAACGTGGTTGGAAATAACCCTTTCAGGGTTGTTTTTTATTATTTAAAATTCCATTCATCATCTATATGTTTTTGAATGATACTTTTATAAATTTTACTATCCATTTTACTATGATCATATGATCTTCTAACACTTCCAGCTATCATATCTGCTAATTGAATTAGGACATTCTTTTTTGAATCAATTAATTTACAGCTTTTTATAATAATACGATTACTTGAATTTAGGTTTTTCCTTAAGTATGTAAGAAAGTTTTTTCTAAATAATTTATCTCCACTCCCATCAATTTTTATTTTAGCATTTGAGATGGCATTTCCACTGTAATTTAAGAGACTTTTGATTGCATAACTATAAAAGGAATTTTTATTATTTATTAGTTCTTCGCTATGGATAATTTGTTTATCTATAACAATACTTCTAACTTTGAACTCATATTTATTTACAGCCTCTAAAAATTGCATTCTTACTTTTTTACTTGATTTATTGAATTTGAATTCGACTTCATCTGGAAATTTCAATTCCCTTTTTAATTCTTTGATTGCTAATGCAGTTTTTTCTGCTTCTAATTCATCATCAAAAATAACTGCACTGATCACAAAAATTTTGCTCGATCCTCTATTTAATTTGAATCCGGCATCGCCAGAATCATCTATAAAAACTTGCATATTTTAATTATTTTTTTAATCTTATATGTTGATATTTTAGCTCTACTAAACCTCATAACCCTATTATATCATAGCGTTATCTGGTCTAGAGCCATACATTATACCACATCCCTCAAAAAATCCGAGTTACCTCGGATTTTTTGAGTTATCCGGAAATTCCGGATAACTGGTATGTCGGGATTTCCAACATACCAAATTTTCTGCTAATTTACTATCTTTTTGAACTACTGAATAATCCTTAGTAATTGCTTTTTATTATATTTAGTATTTTATTCCCATCTCTAATGACAATTTTTCCGCTTCTTCAATTAATGCCCCCAATCCAACATTTACACTTTCTATCCAAAATTTCTTATTAGTAGGATCAAGAGAAAAAGGTTTTAAGAGTTCGGTAACATTTTTTGTTGAGCCAGAACGTAATAAATCAAGATATAAAGGCTCGAATTTATCTCCTAAAGAAGCTTGCTGGGCATATAGACCACTTGTAAGCAGCTGCCCAAAAGCATACCCATAAACATAAAAAGGTCTATGAAAATGAGGGATATATGACCAGAAATATTCCATATTTTCGTAAGTGAAAACTTCGCCATCTTTCCCATAAATATTTTCTAACGTTTCAATCCAAATCTGATTTAATTCTTCAACTGAATATTTTTTTGGCTCACCCCATTTTTTGTAAGTTTTATCAATACCATGGATACGTCGTTCAAAATTTGAAAAACCTATTTGTCGAACAACTGTGTTAACTACACCATCAATCGTACTCATAATAATTGCAAGTAAAGATTCTTTATCACCCTTAGCAATAAGTTGTTTCTTTAAAAAATTAAATGTTGTCATTTCGCCAAAAATTGAGGCCGTCTCACAAAAAGCAATTGGAGCATGTGACATAAGAACACCTTGAGATTCTCCAGCAAGCATCCCGTGAACACCGTGACCTAATTCATGAGCAAGTGTCATTACATCTCCATTTGACCCAAAGTAATTCAAAAAAACAAAGGAAGTAGGGATCCCTCCCGGTAAAACAGCAGAATAATTAAAAGCTCCCCCACGTTTACCTTTAACTGCAGGGACATCAATTCTCTTTTCCTTAATAAATGCACTCGCCAAATCAGCCAACACAGGGCTAAAGCTTTGGTAAGCTTTGAGCACTAAACCTATCGCTTCATCAAAAGGAATTTTTGTAGTATCCGAAAATGGCATTTGCGCATTACGATCACTCCATTTTAGAGTCTTTAATCCTAGATGTGCTGCTTTAAGCCGATAGTATCGTTTTGTCAAAGGACTTGCTACGGTTTCAACAACTTTATGTAGAGTATTTACTACTTCATCTGATACGCGATTTGATTTATTCCGTTCATCCATAGGATGTTTATAAGAACGTTCTGTTCTTGCAACCCCATGAGAACCTGTGACCATATAAAGCGTCTGGGCAGAATATTTAGCAAACGTACCTTTTAATCCCTCGTTAATAATCGTCATCAGTTTGAATCGTTCATCTTTATCTTGTAAATTTGTTAGCAAGTGTAACATTTCTGTTAATGTTTGCTTCTTTTTCAAAAAATCGAATTCTAAATCGGCTTCTAATTCGTCAAAAAAATCACCCCAAGCATTTGCACCAAAAGACGAACGTTTTATCAATGCGGATTCTACAGATTCACTTAGAAGATGTGGTTTAAGAATACGTTTATGTTCTATCCATGGACGATGTTTAGCAACAACACTGTCGTCTTTATATAATTTCTTTAGTGTCTTATCTTTTATCGTTACAATTTCGATATCAAAAAAAGATAGATATTCACCGAATGCTTTATTGATAATTCTTTCAACATCAGCAATTTTTGATTTAACAACGACTTCACTAACGTTTACACTTTGTAAAAGAAATAAATATATCATTATCTTGCTTTGAAGCATTATAATATTAGAACAATCAGCTATTGCCTTACCTAATGTCTTTGAGAGGTTGCCTTTATACAAAGCATTGAAATTTTTTATCTTCTTAGTTAATGTTTTGATGTCTTTATCAATTTGTGGGTCATTTATCCCAGAGTACATTAAGCTAAGATCCCATCTGTTTTTTTCAATATCAACTTTTTTATTCATAAGACCATTGTACCATTTTTCCCATTTTTTACAACTTTTTAGTTATCGTCATAGTTTTACACTATTATAGCTTACTTATAACGGTATTACATAGTAAAAAACAAATTCAAAAAATCCGAGTTACCTCGGACTTTTTGAACTATCTCTTTTTGAACTGTTCGGAAATCCCGAACGGTTGGGATTTTTGTTATATCGTGAAATTATTTTAGCGACCAATAATTACTACCACTATCTAGTTTTATTAGTTTCTTGTTGGTAATTGGCTTACCTTCTCCATTAGCTTTTTTTTACAAAGTATTCTGCAACAGATAATGCTGTCACTTTTTTATTAGTTTTGCTCATAGATTTAATCTAATTTATTTATCCACCTTGTATGCTCGCCTTGGGTGAGGGTGGAAATAGGTATTTCCGTTATATCACATTTCTGAAAGGTCTCGGAGATGTCTCGGAGGTTTTTGTATTGTCAAAAATTGAAAATTGATTCTGGCTCTGCTGAGTGAAACAATTTAGAGTTTATTTTAATTCAAAATCAAAGTTCAGCTAAAATTACTGATAAAGATATTTAATGTCTGAATTTCCTAATAAGCCACCTGTATACTAATTTAATGTACTTTCTAAAAAATTTCCAAGGCTCGCCTTGGTCATAATTGTTGTCTTGTTCTTCTTGAATTTCTTTAATAAAACTCGTCACTTCAGCGTCAATCTCTTTATCAATTCTATCGAGACAGTAAAAAGTATTTCTATATTTTTCAATATCCTGCTTACAGCAAAAAAATTTAAAGCTAACACTCTCGAGTTTCCAAAATCTAAACCACTGTTTATTCAAAAGTTTTAGATTATACACTTTCGTTTGAGTAAATATTTTTTTGATAATTTGAAGTTGATCAATTGCACTATTCACAAAATCTTTGAAACTCTGATTATTCATTAGATATTCACCTTGTTGATTATCAATAGATACCTTCCTATCGATTAGATATTTCGCCGTTTCAAAAATAGTACCATAATCCGCTTTCATTTCACTAAATACTCGGTTCGCCTGTTCAATATTCTTATAGATAATCAAAATTTTGTTATGTACGTAATAGCTACTATGATTCGCTTTCAATAAAGAAGAATCTATATGAATATATAGTGGTGGAAAATTGGTTCTATTTAGACAATATTGTTTCGGAAAAGTTTTCTCTTGAAGGGATCTTATTATTCGTTCCAAACGAACTAAAAAATCCGACAAATGTTTTTCGGTATCATAAATATCATTAAGACCTAGAGCTAAAGCAATTTCCGTCTGTCTTGTACCCTCTCGTTTTTCTCTATGTTTTTGATAAAAGTGGTTAAAGAGAAAGCTAAACAATGCCACAAGAAAAGCTCCAATAACACCAATTATTGAACCAAAAAAATTTTGCCATTTATATAATAACGAAAAATTGTTTTCTAAATAAGTAATTAATGATCCCATGGCTATTTTGATATCACTTTTTTGAGATATAATCAACTGTCTCGTAGCAGAGCTGACGGAGAATATCTGCGATTTAATCAGATAATAAATATATTACAAAACCAATAAAAAATATAGTTCCTACTAATATTAAAAGTTTTATTGCCCAGTGCATAAAAATATTATCAACATAACTAAGAGCAAACGCAAAAATAAATATTCCGACTAGACCTAATATTATATCTCTGTTAATTATTTTGTTGTCCTCTTTTTTCACATTTTTGTCCATCTGTTCTCCCATTTTACAATTATGCCTATTAATTTATTTTGAAACCAACTATTATACAATCCTAAGTATAAAATCACACTTAAATTGGCAAGGAAAATACTGACTTTATATCCATTCGCCCACCTCATTAAATGTATAACTTCCATTAGGATAACATTGATAAATAACATTGTAAACTCATAGAATCGTTTAGTAGCTTTCCTTCCCCTTTGCAATTTAAGAAAACAACCACTACTTTTTCTATTATGTTTTATATAAATCGCCAGATCACACAACAATCCAAAAATAAAAACACCACCGATGAATAATTCAAAAGTTATGAATACATATTTATCTCTCAGTATTTCTTTTAACAATAACATTGTTTTTATCTTATTTTATTATACTCCCCTCCTGTGGATAACACCACTCGACTTTCTATTCTCTTTCTATTATAATACAATTATAGAATCAATAAAATATAAAGTCAAACCATATAAAACAATATGATCACAAAAAAACAAAAAGCAGTCTTAGACTTTATAACATCCTACACCAACAAACACCAATACTCCCCCTCTCTAGAAGAAATATGCAAAAAATTCAAACTCGCATCGGTATCAACCGCCCATCATTATGTAAAAAAATTAGAAAATTTGGGACTATTACAAAAAGACAAAAATCGACCACGATCACTATCAACAACAAAAAAACGAGAAACAATCAAAGTGCCAATCGTTGGAACGATTGCTGCTGGGCAACCGATTGAAGCAATAGAAGACTCTAACGATACACTATTAGTAGAAAAACATGGACATAACAATCCACACGACAACTACTACGCGCTACGAGTTGCTGGCGACAGCATGATTGATGAAGGCATTTTTAATAACGATATTGTAGTAATCAAAAAACAATCAAGCGCAGAAAATGGACAAACAGTCGTTGCAATCATAGATGATAATCAAGCTACCTTAAAGAAAATTTATAGATTAAAAAATCAATGCAAATTAGTACCAGCAAATCAGCGGATGTTGCCTTTTTACAGGAAAGATGTTGAGATACGAGGTGTTGTCGTAAATATCATTCGGGATTTAGAGCCACAACAAAAATTCAGAACATTGGATTTATTTGCAGGTATTGGTGGACTTCGTCTTGGTTTTGAAAAGGCTGGGTTTGAAACAGTTTTTGCAAATGATTTTGAGAAACAATGTAAGACTACTTATGATGCAAATTTTGATACTGCCAAACTTACTGTTGAAGATATTACAAAAATTGAGCCAGATGATCTACCTGAATTCGATTTCCTAATTGCAGGTTTCCCATGCCAACCTTTTTCAGTTGCTGGATATAGACAAGGGTTTAAGGATCAAAAAGGTCGTGGAAACTTATTTTTTTATATTGCAAGAATTATAGAAGAACGGCAACCAGAGGGATTCTTATTAGAGAATGTAAAAAATTTGAAAGGACACGACGACGGTCGCACATTCAAAATTATTGAGAAAACTTTAACAGATCTTGGTTATCATATAAAATCAAAAATTTTGAATAGCATGGAATACGGAAACATCCCACAAAATCGTGAGCGTATTTTTATTGTTGGATTCAAGAAAAAAGAATACATAAATAAATTCGTATGGCCTAAAAAGAAGGAACTTACAACGAAAGTCACTGACATTTTAGATAAAAACGTTCCCCAAAAATACTATTACAATAATAAGCCATTATATAAAAAGATTAAAGACAGCATAACTGAACATGGAAAAATCTATCAATGGCGTAGAAAATATGTAAGAGAAAATAAAAGTGGGGTTTGCCCAACTTTGACAGCAAACATGGGAACTGGCGGACACAATGTCCCAATAATAAAAGACAAAAAAGGAATCAGAAAACTGACTCCACTCGAATGTTTTAGAATCCAAGGATTCCCAAAAGAATTTTCATTACCCAACAATCTAGCCGATTCTGCTCTTTACAAACAAGCTGGTAATTCCGTAACGGTCGCTGTTGTAGAGGCAGTGGCAAAAGAAATTATGAAGACTATTACAGATCAAAAAACTTTTTAATTTGTAATGAGATATACTTCTTAAAATTATCTTGATCACCAATAATCTCTCTCAATTTTACAGGCTTTTGGTGCTGAATATTTTCGCTAAAATCCCATTTAATTAATAATTCATCATTTTCTAATTTTTTTGGATTACAGCGTAATTCTATACGTTTCTTACTTTTATAAATTTTCACATTTCCGTATTTATCATCAATATATCCAGAAATAAATGCTGATGTACTAGTAAACTTAGAAATTTTTAGCTCTGGTATTAATTTTTCATTTACCTTTGCAATCGCTAGATTAATTGAACTACCACCTCGAATAAAAATAAAATAATAGATATGATTCAATCCATAATCAGTAATAGGCGTATTATTTTTCTTAACTAATATATCTATCCAGCCATCTAAAATAGCCTTTTTCTTCCTTTGCTTGAAAAGCTGATCTAAATTTTCCCCTGTACTGATAAATTTTTGAGATAACGATGTTTCATTTGATATACCATTTGAAAAACTTCCATCATTATTAGTCTTTGCTGACAAGAACTTTACATCTGCACCAATTTTGTCTTTTTTAGAATATACATCAATAGGATAATTCCCAGCACCAATTATTTCCCAACCAAGTGCCTGAGCAACCCAATTTTCCAGAAATTCTTTTGTCATTTGAATATTTCTACTACTCTCTTCTGGTAATAATTCAGGTTGAGAAAATAAAACTTTCTTCAAAAGATAACCTATAACAAGTTTGCTATCCTTATCGAAAATTTTCTCTATTTCATCTTTTGTTAGAAATTCTAATACAAACATATTAATTAATTCGCAAAATTAAAGTTTCAAAAATTTAAGTATTTCGTAAACTACAAAAGCAGGCCAGACAAGTGCTTTTAGAAGACCTAGTACTCCCATCCAAAATGTTTTAGAGTGAGATACAAAATAAATTGCCGCACCTACAAAACCAAGACCATAAATAACACCAGCACTACTCTGATTATTGATATTGCACATTTTATCACCACCTTTCAACAAATACAGTATATCATCAAAAAATTAAAGTAACAAACAACAAAAATCTCCGAGATTTATTTTCAATTGATAATAAACCACCATCGTGATAAACTTAATATATGGACATGAAAAAACAAATTTTAATTATTTTAGCAGTCATACTAGTTATCGGCGGTTTTTATATTTACAAAAACTCTGTCAAAGACACGACAGATTCACCCTTTATTGAAGAAGTAGACGACAACATAGAGAAATCAGAAATAATGAAAGGTAGAATAGTTTTTGGACATGAAGTGCGAACATTTCAGCCATGTGGAGAAAAAAATGAAGTGACAGAATCTCAATGGATAGATGGCAGTTCTCCAGCATACGATCAGATTAAAAATGATTATGAACAAGAAATGGATGGAACGGGACCATATTCTCCAATGTATGCAGAAATAATTGGAAGAAATATCCCCTCTCCAACAGAAGGCTTTGGAGCTGACTATGCAAAAACTATCTATATAGATGAGATCACCCTCGCTTCAGCTACAAGTAGTTGTAAAAGTGACTTGATAATTTTAGAAAATGTTAGACCTGGTGATTATATCAATCCTGAAATACTTTTGGAAATAGAAGGTGTGGCACGAGGAAATTGGTTTTTTGAAGCAGATTTTCCAGTGCAAATTTTAGATAATCATGCTAACGTTTTAGGAAATGGTTACGCTTCAGCTCAAGGAGAATGGATGACAACAGAATTTGTTCCATTCAAAGGCAGTGTAGAATTTGACCAAATTCCTCCTGAAAATTCTTTTGGTAAATTAGTATTAAAGAAAGATAACCCTTCGGATCTTGAAGAATTTGATGATCAATTAGAAGTTTTGATATATTTCGGCTTAATAAAATGAAAATAAAAAGAGTCAGCCCAAAGCCGACCCGCCTCGGGCGGAACAAAACAAACTCTAACGCCTATTTTATCGGAGGTGGAATTGCCTCTCTTGCAGGAGCAGTCTTTTTAATTAGAGATGGTAAATTTCCCGGTGATAAAATAACTATATTTGAAAAATCTGATATGATAGGAGGATGTTTGGATGGACAAGATCCATCATTAAAGGAACATTACAGCACACGTGGTTTTAGAATACTTGAGAAAAAAATATATTTATGCACGCTTGATCTTTTCTCATCCATCCCCTCTTTGGAAAATCCTGACAAAACAATCTTGGATGAATTTTTAGAATTCAATAGAAAAATTAAAACTTACGCTAAAACACGATTGATCAAAGACGGAAAAAAAATTAATGCAAAGCCACTTAAATTAAGTTTCAGGGATAGAATAAAATTAATTAAACTTTCTCTCTGTTCTGAAGCTTCTCTTAATAACATTGAAATAGAAGATTATTTTGGACCATCCTTTTTTGAAAGTAATTTTTGGTTTGAATTTTGTACAATTTTTTCATTTCAACCATGGCATAGTTTAGCCGAATTTAGAAGATACTTACTAAGAGTTACGCATGATTTGTCTGTTCTTGATACTGTAAAAACAATGATGAGCATGCCATGCAATCAATATGATTCTATTATACTTCCTATTCTTTCATGGATAAAAGAACAAGGTGTTAATTTTAAAACAAATTGTGAAGTAACAGATCTTGGATTTGAATCAAAAGGAAAGAAAAAAATAGTTAATCGCATTGATTATAAGGATACAAATACGAAAGAGGAAATAATAGTTACTAAGAGTGATTACGTTTTCACTACACTTGGATCAATAGTAGAAAATTCTAATATTGGTTCAGTAAGTAAACCACCGTTACTTAACTCGGAACAAACAAGTCCTTCGTGGGAACTCTGGGAAAAGATTTCAAAAGAAAGCCCTAATTTTGGTAAGCCCTCTGTCTTTCATACAAAAATAAGTAGATCAAAATGGATTTCATTCACAATAACTTTCCGTGGACATAAATTTCTTAACCTGATCAAGAAAATGACTAAAAGAAAAATTGGAACAGAGGGACCAATAACATTCCACGATTCCAATTGGCTTTTTTCTATCGGGATCCCTCACCAACCTTATTTCCCTGATCAGCCTAGAAATGTAACTGTTTGCTGGGGATATGGATTATATCCAAATAGAAAAGGAAATTATGTAAACAAAAAAATGTCTGAATGTAATGGAGAAGAAATACTGACTGAACTCTGTCACCATCTTGGTTTTAATAAAAAGATGCAGAAAATTATAGAATCTGCGACTTGTGTACCGTGTATGTTACCATATATTACAAGTCATTTCTTAACAAGAAAAAAGGGAGATCGCCCACAGGTTGTCCCAAAAGAATCTGGAAATTTTGCATTCCTTGGACAATATTGTGAAATACCAGATGAAATTACTTTTACAATGGAATACTCTGTAAGGTCTGCCCAAATAGCAGTTTACAAACTTTTGAAATTGAAAAATAAAGTTCCCCCTATTTATAAAGGACATCGTGATCCTAAAGTGTTGTATAAAACAATAAAAACGATTTTTAGATAGTGTTTTAAAGAACTACTTATTTATCGAGATCTACCGATTATACAAAAAAATCCCCGCCCAGGGCGGGGATTTTTGAAACGTCATTGAAAATTTAAAACGTCGCAATTGATCATTGTAGATTGTACATTGATAATTAATTCTTGCTCCCGGGGTCGGATTCGAACCGACGACCAAAAGATTAACAGTCTTCTGCGCTACCACTGCGCCACCCGGGAAGTACATTGATAATTGATTTTGAGCCTACTGTCGGGTTCGAACCGACGACCTACAGTTTACAAAACTGTTGCTCTGCCAGCTGAGCTAAGTAGGCAGTGAATCCAATGTACAATTATCAATGTACAATGAACAATTACGATAATGACGACAGTTGTTCTTTGGATATTTCATCGTCAGGATTTATTTTCAGGATTTGCTTGTATACTTCTTTGGCATCTTCTAAATTTCCGTGTTCTTGATACAATTTCCCTAATTTTTTATACACAGCTATATCTCTAGGATTACTAGAAATTGCATCTATATATCTCTGTTCAATTTCTTCCTTTGATACGCCATAGCTCGAAGAGCGGAGGCGATCCTGCTTTTGAACATTTGTAAATTTCACTTCATCATCTGTGCTATCTTGAACCTTATGAGTTACTTGCACCTCAACTCCTCTCCTCTTCTCCTTAACTTTTTGAGATTGCTTCTTTATCTTTTCTGCCCATTCAGTGATCTTATTTTCAATTTTCAAAAAAACAACTTTTGACTTTCTCAATAACCTTTCAAAGAAATCCAATGAATCATGTAAGAACTTACTTCTCTTGAATGATTTTATTTTTGCCTTTGTTCGCTTTAGAATCCCGGGAACCTTAAATCTTCTATTCACCCCATTCATATCTAATGTTTTTTTCTCTTCAGGTATAGAAGAAATTTGTGGCATTTTTCTTGCTACTAAGACAATTATGCCCACTATTGAAACAGAAATGATAATTTGTGGAATTAATTCAAACATTAAATTAATTCAATATTAAATTTCAAATCGAACAAACTGCTCAATCTTAATATTCTCACCCATCTTTGCTATCAGATCATTCAAATAATCCTTTACGGTTACCTCTGGATTTTTGACAAACTGCTGTGAAAATAATTCTTCCTCATCAGAAGGATTCATCGCCACTATGTGCATTGCAATATCATGAATTGCCTTTTTGAAATCTTCGTTCTTCGCAACAAAATCTGTTTCACACCCAATATGCATCAAAACTCCTGCCTTCCCATTCATATGAATGTAAGCATCAATCAAACCTGTTTTGATCTCACGTGTAGATTTCTTTTCAGCTGTTTCGGCAGCCTGTTTCTTTAAAATTTCTAGAGCCTTTTCATAATTCTCTCCGGCACTATCATAAATTTGTTTACAATCAGTAATACCTGCTCCAGTCTCCTGACGCAGTCTTTTTACATCTTCAATGTTCATATTTTTTTAAGATTATTATTTTTTAATCTTGCTTTTAATAACTTTGGCAATAAAGTTCAATGCCAAAATAGAATCATCATTGCATGGAATTGGATAATCTACTAGCTCAGGATTTGCGTTTGTATCTGCCAATCCTATAACTGGAATCTTTTTTGAAATAGCTTCTTGAATAGCTGTCTTGTCCTCACTCACACTGAAAGCAAAAATAGCTCCTGGAAATCCCTTCATGTCTCTAATTCCACCTAACTTTTCGTTAATCCTTCCTGCTTCTTTTTTCAATGTTCCAATTTCCTGCTTTGTATATTTAGTAATTTCTTCTTTATTCTCTGTGATCGCTTCAATTTCATCTAATCTCTGAATTCTTTTTCCAATGACTTTATGATTTGTAAATGTCCCACCAATCCATCTTGAGCTTACAAATGGCATACCACATTCTTTTGCCAAGTCTTCAACAATTCCCTTTGTTTGCCTTTTTGTCCCGATGAAAAGAATTTGTTTCCCATCTTTTACAATTGCTTGCATAAATTCTAATGCTTCATCTAACTTTTCTTTGGTTCTAACAAGGTCAATAATGTGAACATTGTTTTTAATGCCAAATACATATTGTTTCATTTTAGGTTGCCATTTTGATTTTTGGTGTCCAAAATGAACCCCAGCTTTGAACATATCTAGAATAACATCATCAATCCCCTCTTTTGATTCATCTTTTTCTAGACCATCTTTTACAGCCCCTTCGTCCGACACCATAGGCTCTGGTCGACTGCTGTCAACTGGAACTTCTTTTACAGCTTCTACAGCAGTTTCAACTGGTGTTTCCACTGGTGCTTCCACGATTTTTTCACTAATTTTTTCTTCTTTAACCATAAAGATATTCTACCATAAATCCCCATGGAAAGTCAATTTTCAATGATCAATTATCAATGATCAATTACGAACGCTAACGCCGACCGGCATT
>CAYZDR010000005.1:23461-28226 GCA_964477425.1 uncultured Candidatus Saccharibacteria bacterium | reverse complement strand
AAGGAGTTTTATATTTTGGGCATTCACCATCAATGTCCAATATGGTAAAATAAAAATATGCCGAAAAATACATCAATAAATGTAAAAGAAATCAAAATTACAATCCAAATTTTAATTATGGCGAATTTGCCATAATTAAAAGTAAGGCTGGATTAAACAATTGTAAGATAAGTGCAAAAGAATGTTGTAATTTATGCACATCCCTACCACCTTACTTTGCAATAAGGTTTCTTTCCATTTTTAGAGTAAATATTATTTGGTTTACGTTTGAATTTGTGATACTATTTAAGTGATATGAAAATACTCAAAAAAGTTCAAATTGATGATAACATTTATTCCAAGGATTTTTTAAAGTTCCTTGGTTTTTGGGACAAGAGGGCACTCCTAAAAGTAGCAAAAAAATTAAAAGGAAAAAAGATAATCCATATCAATGCAGTTTCTACTGGAGGAGGAGTGGCGGAACTTTTGAAAAGTTTGATCCCATATCTTAACTCTCTGGGGATAGATAGTAGCTGGTATGCAATTGATAGCCTAGAAGCTGGTAGAGATTTTTTTCGTTTTACAAATAAGCTTCACAATGCTTTGCAAGGATCATCAGTAGAATTTACAGACGAAGAGTGGGATCTTTACAAAATTTTCAACAGAAAAATGGCTGCTGAACTTGTAGAATTAGACTACGATGTCTTGATTGCAAATGATCCTCAGGCACTTTTTACTAGAAAATATGTTAATGGCCCAGGAAAGGAGATTTACTATAGTCACATAGATACATCCACTGCGAATGAAAATGTATGGAAAGAAATTTTACCAATTATGAATTTGTATGAGGGGATGATATTTAGTAACAAAGATTTTGTGAACAAAGATTTAGACAGTGGGAAGGTTAATATTTTTACTCCAGCCATTGATCCACTTTCAATTAAACAAAAAGTTGTTCCACGTGAGGAGGCTAAAAAATATCTATCTCAATTTGGTATAAAAGAAGATGCACCACTTATCGTTCAAGTGTCTAGATTTGATATTTGGAAAAATCCATTAGGTGTTGTAGAGGCGTTCAGGATGGTTCAAAGTTCATGCCCAGATGTTCAACTTGCTTTGGTCGGGATCAAAGAAGCGAAAGATAATCCGCAAGCAGATAAAGTGTATCAAGATGTTGCATACATTGCAGCAGGAGATCCAAATATTTCACTATTTTTTAATTCTTTGGGAATAAAAGATGTTGCAGAGTTTACTATGATGATGCAAAATGGAGCAGATGTTGTTGTCCAAAATTCTATCAAAGAGGGATTTGGGCTGACAGTTACAGAAGCAATGTGGAAAGAAAAACCAGTCGTTGGAGGATCAGCTTTAGGGATTAAAAAACAAATTCAAGATGAAGAAAATGGTTTTATAACAAAAACATCAGAAGAGTTGGCAGAGAGAATTATTTTCTTATTAAAAAATCCTAAGGTGTCAGTTGTAATGGGTAAAAATGCCAAAGAAAGCGTGAGACAAAATTTTCTATTCCCAAGATTGGTTTTAGATCACTTAAAATTATATGAATCAATTCTGGATCTGTAAAATGAAAATTGGCAAATACATTTTAGAAATAACAGTATTTATTTGTGGCGGTGTGGTCATGATATTTGAAATTGTTGGCTCAAGAGTCCTTGCTCCTTTTTTGGGAACATCAATTTTTGTATGGACTAGTTTGATAGGTGTGATCCTAGGAAGTTTGAGTGTTGGATATTGGTTTGGTGGGAAAATTGCTGATAAATATCCGAAATTGCAAAATCTATCTATCATTATTTTTTGTGCGTCAATCTCTATAGGGATCATGACGATCATAAAAAGTCCATTGCTATTCTTTCTAAGAGAATCTATCCCGAATATAAAATACAGTTCCGTTGTAGCATCACTAATTTTATTTGCTCCTGCAAGTATACTATTAGGGATGGTCACTCCATATGCTGTAAAATTAAAAATAAAAAGTCTAGATGAATCTGGATCTACCGTAGGAAATCTTTTTGCAGTTTCTACTATCGGAAGTATCATTGGAACATTTTTAGCAGGATTTTATTTGATTCCCAAAATTGGCACGACGAAACTTTTAATTTTGCTTTCACTAATTTTGGCAGTTACATCTGTAGGAATTTCTTTAAAACATTTCTTAAAAATAAAATTGTATGTCATTGCTCTGATTTTTCTGGGTTTCTGTGTATTTAATATACTAACTAAAAAATATGAAGCAAATGGATTCTTTGATATAGATACAAACTATAGCCGTGTCTGGATTCATAATTATGAGGATTTTGAAACTGGTCAATCTGTAAAAAGAATGATGATAGATGGGAGAAATAGTTCTGCAATTTTTGTAGGCAATAATGAGTTGGTTCATGAACAAGCAAAATATTATCATTTAGCAAAGCATTTTAATCCAAATTTTAAGAATGCTCTTATGATTGGTGGAGCTACTTATGCGTTCCCAGAAAATTATTTAGAAACATATCCAAATGCGAAAATTGATGTTGTTGAAATTGATCCACAAATTACAGAACTTGCAAAAAAATATTTTAACTTAAAAGAAAATCCCAGATTAAATATTTATCATGAAGATGCAAGAACGTATCTTCATAGAACACAAAAAAAATACGATGTGATATTTGGGGATGCTTTCACTTCCCAGTGTTCTGTCCCATATCAGTTAACCACCAAAGAAGCTATACAAAGAAAATATGATATTCTGAATGACGATGGGATAGTAGTCTTAAATTTGATTTCTGCTATCGAAGGAGATAGTGGAAAATTTTTGAGAGCAGAGTATTCAACATATAAAGATGTTTTTCCACAAGTCTATCTATTTCCTGTAAGAGATTTTTTAGATGGAGAAGAAACGCAAAATATTATTTTAATAGCCTTGAAGTCTGAGACTGTACCAATCTTTGAAAGTGATGATTTTGAGTTGAATCAATATTTTAGGCACTTATGGAAGAAAGATATTATTTTAGATATCCCAATTTTGACTGATGATTTTGCCCCTGTTGATTATTATACAAGCAAGACAATTTAACCAGAACCATTGACTTTTTCTGCATATCTGATAGAATAACGATATTGAAATTTAGTAGTTCTTTGTTAAATATATAGGTATGTAGCTCAGTGGTGGAGCTCCTTGATGTCAAAGAGGAAGGTCGTTGGTTCAAATCCAGCCATGCCTATTTAAGTATAAGAACAGGGTTGCGCCATCGGTGTCAAAAACATCAGTTGGGGGTTTCATAAACCTAATCAAAAGGTTTACCTAACAGCGCAACTCCTCTATACCCCGCAGCTAACCTACCCTCCTTCTCCATCACCTCAAAGGTGATACTAATATGAGAGAGGTTAGCTGCCCTAAAATAAATGGCGGGGATGAGATAAGAAAGCTTAAAATGCTTGGAATCTCTTCATGAGTTGATGAAAGTCAGCCCACCGCCACCAGAAATGTGGTCAATTCAATTTAAGTAATTAACGTAATCATTCATTCCGGAATGTCAAAAATAATTGGATTGACCGCTAACCCATTTTACAGCTCCTAGTTGAGCTGTATTAATTTTGTTTTTTAGTTTGGGGTGAAATATGTTATAATAAACATAAGAGTATGGATAAAATCAAGAAAGTAGCGGTTTTATTTTCTGGAGGGGTTGACTCTGTTGTTGCGACTAAAAAGATGCAAGAACAGGGCTTTTTAGATGTCGCCGACGTAGCCTCTGGAGAAGTACGGCTGGAACTTTTTTTCATGAAAACTGACTTTTTCTCGGATAATGTATTAAAAAAAGCTGAAGAATCAGCTAAAATATTGGGGCTCAAATTAAATATTATAGATCTTTCAGCAGAGTTCCAGCAAAGTGTCATAGAATATTTCAAGAAAGAATATCAGAATAATAGGACACCTAATCCATGTGTAATGTGTAATAAGGCAATGAAATTCGGATTATTATACAGTAAGATTAGGAAACTGGGGTTTGGTAAGATAGTAACCGGACACCATGTTAAAAATTTCAAATTTCAAATTTCAAATTTCAAAAATAATGACGACCCGCCTTCGCTGAAGCTACGGCGTGGCAAGGCGAATACACAATACCAGTTGTTAAAGGCTGTAGATAAGAAAAAGGATCAGAGTTATTTTTTATATAATCTTAGGCAGGAGCAATTGCAGTATTTGGAATTTCCAGTTGGGGGGATGCAGAAAAGTGAAGTTGTAAAAATTGCGAAGGAGTTGGGGATTCCATCTGCAGATGAAGAAAGTCAGGATATATGTTTTCTAAAAGGAGATCATAATAAATTTTTACAGGAACATCTGAACTTAAAAAGTGGACCAATAAAAAACAAGAGTGGAGAAATTTTGGGAGAACATTTTGGATTGCCACTTTATACAATCGGTCAGAGGAGATGGATTAAAATTGGTGGAACTGGGCCATATTATGTTTTAAGAAAAGATGTGGCTGAAAATACTCTGTATGTGACAGACAGTTTTGATGATCCTGATTTATATGCTGACAAATTTACAATCAGTGATGTAAATTGGATTAGTGATGAAGCTCCAAAATCTGAAGATCTAGCTGTAAAAGTAAGATATCTACATCCAGCTGTTGATATAAAGTCTATTGAAAAAAAGGAGAATGGAGAGTATAATATAGTATTGAAAGAAAAACAGAGGGCGATTACAATTGGGCAGTCGGCGGTGGTGTATAGGGGGGATAGATTACTTGGAGGTGGGGTGATTTGTTGACAGTTATTAGTTACGACG
>CAYZDR010000005.1:0-23361 GCA_964477425.1 uncultured Candidatus Saccharibacteria bacterium | reverse complement strand
TATGGATTCAAAAGAACTACGCGCAAAATACATAACATTTTTTGAGGAGAGGGAACATAAAATTATTCCTTCTGCTTCTTTGATTCCGGAGAATGATCCGACTACTCTTTTTATTTCTGCTGGTATGCAACCACTTATTCCGTATCTTTTGGGACGGGAACATCCAGATGTGAACAGACTCGTGGATATTCAAAAATGTATCAGGACGGTTGATATTGAAGGTGTTGGAGATTCTTACCACCATACTTTTTTTGAGATGATAGGCAATTGGTCTTTAGGGGACTATTTTAAGGAAGATGCCATTAAGTGGACGCTAGAATTTTTTACAAAATCTTTAGGGATGCCGATTGAGCGCTTGGCTGTTACATGTTTTAAAGGGAATGAAGTTTCTCTTAAGGATGAGGAGTCTGAAAAAATTTGGCAGTCGCTGGGAATATTAGAAAACAGAATAGCTTTTTTGGAAGATAATTGGTGGGAAGGCGGAGGAGCCGTTGGCCCATGTGGTCCATGTACAGAAATTTTTTATTGGAAACCAAATAATGAGGATGCTCCTGAAAAGTTTGATCCAGAGGATAATAATTGGGTTGAAATTGGGAATGATGTTTTAATGAGTCATGTGAAAGAAAATGGGGAATACAGAGAGGCAGGTCAGAAAAATGTTGATTTCGGTGGTGGATTAGAGAGAGTTCTAGCTGTTTTTAATGGTTTTGATGATAATTATCTGACAGATCTTTGGCAACCGATTATTAAAAAGATTGAGGATATTTCTGGGAAAAAGTATGATGAGAATAAAAAAGAGATGAGAATTATTGCTGATCATATTAAGGCGGCAGTGATGATTTTAAGTGATGATAAAAAAATTGTTCCATCAAGAAATGATGCTGGATATATTGTAAGACGATTAATTCGCCGTGCTGTCCGATATGGAAAAATGTTAGACGTGCAAAATAGTTTCATTCCTGAGATAGCTAAAATTATAATTGACATGTATAAAGATGTTTATGAAGAAGTTGATAGAAACAAAGATTTCGTGTTAGCAGAATTATTTCAGGAAGAAGAAAAGTTTAGTAAGACATTAAATAGAGGATTAAAAGAGTTTGATAAATACCATCAAGATGCAACGATTTACGTGGGAGGGGTTAGAACACATACGGATACTGACAAACAGAATAGAACATTTGGCGAAGAAAGAAAATATATTTCAGGCAAGCAAGCGTTTGATCTTTACCAGTCGTATGGGTTTCCAATAGAAATGACAGTTGAAGAAGCGAGAAACAGAAAACTGGAAGTTGATATAACTGGATTTAATCAAGAGATGGAAAAACACAGAGAGCTGTCACGGACAGCATCAGCAGGGATGTTCAAGTCTGGGTTGGCAGATCATTCCGAAGAGACAACAAAACTTCATACCTCTGCCCATCTATTGCAATCTGCTTTGAGAAAAGTTTTAGGAGAACATGTTGAACAACGAGGGAGCAACATCAATCCCGAAAGATTAAGATTTGATTTTTCTCATTCTGATAAAATGACAGATGAACAAATTGTGGAAGTGGAAAATATAGTGAATAAAATAATAGAAAAAGATTTAGATGTGATCAAAGAAGAAATGTCTCCAGATGAAGCAAAGGCAAGTGGGGCGCTTGGACTGTTCGATTCCAAATATGGAAATTCAGTAAGTGTTTATACTATTCAAGATGGAGATCAAATTGTGTCAAAAGAGATTTGCACAGGTCCACATGTTTCCAAAACTGGAGAAATTGGGAAATTCAAAATCAAGAAAGAGCAGTCTTCATCGCGTGGAATTAGAAGAATCAAGGCTGTTGTGCTATTAAACAACTAAAGAAAATAACAATTGTGTTTAGACGTTTTAGAAAATCACAGGAAACAAAAGATTTTCTGGCATTAGATATTGGGACAGAGTATGTTAAAGCTCTTGTTTTTTCAGTTTGTGATGGGGAAATTCTAGAAATTAAGGCAACTCACAAAGAGCGACAGGACCCACACAATATGGCTGGTGGAATGGTCGCTGATATTGAAGGAGTTGCAAATACTTGCAAGCGGGTAATAGAAAAATTGGAGAATGAAACAGGTACCAAACTTTCCAAAGCAATTGTTGGGGTGGCAGGAGAATCTATCAGGGGTGGTGTGATGACAGTTCATTATGAGCGCGCGAGACCAGAGACTAAAATTACTCCATCAGAATTAAGAAATGTTATTCAGAGAGTGCAATGGAGAACCTTTGACAGATTTAGAAATGACTTTCTTGAGGACACGGGACAGACATGTGTTGATGTGAGAATTGTGGATGCACAGATTCTTAAAATAAAAATTGATGCCTACGAGGTTGTTAATCCAGTTGATTTTCAGGGGAAGGATATTTCTTTTGACATTTTTAACTCAATTGCACCAATGATCCATTTGGAATCCATCAAGAGTGTTATGCAGAAGTTGGGTCTCAAAATAGAAAATATTGTGGCTGAGCCGTGTGCGATCGCAAATCTATTATGTTCTATTGGGGTGAATCACCCACGTTCCCTATTGATTGATATTGGAGGTGGGACTACTGATATGGCTATTATTAAAGATGGGATGGTTGATGGAGTCAGGATGTTTTCATTAGGTGGGAGAGCTTACTCAAACCGTATTTCAGAAGTGCTTGGGGTGGGGGCAGTTGAGGCTGAAGATATCAAGGTAAAATATTCTGCTGGAGAGTTGAGCAAAAATGCCTCTTATTCTATTCGGACAATTTTCAAAAAAGATTCTAAAGTATGGATTAAGGGGATTAAGATTGCTCTTGAAAAATTTCTAAAGTTTAATTTTTATCCTTCTACAATTTATTTATGTGGGGGTGGGTGCATGGTCCCAGAAATTAAAGAGTCAATAGAGGATACATTTACAAGAGAGGGAATTGCTCTCAATGTAGAATTTTTATATCCAAATGTTTTTTCCAACAGGATCCAAGATCATAATAAATTATTAGTAGATACAAGCGATATTGCTAGCATTGGTTTGGCAAATGTAGCCTTATTGAAAAGGAGTGGTGTTGTAGAGGAGTCTTTATGCCGAGCAGTGAGAATGATGCAGACGTAATCAATTATCAATGATCAATGAACAATTATCAATTACGAATTACGGCGGGCTGATCAGTCGGTGGGGGAAAATTATGGATGTAAAACGTGTGAGATTTATTTGATTGTCTTTTTGTGGTAAAATGGGAGTAATAAAATAATAAGTTTTGTTTATGCAAAAACCATATTTTGAAACTGTAATTTTAACAGAATTGTGGATTGATAATGAAATATTCTGTCTAAGTAACTTTTAAGTATGGATAAAATACTAGACTATTTTACAGATCTTGAGAATAAATCATTTCTACTCTTTTATTTACTATGTAAATTTAGATTTAAGTTTTATTCTTCAAGGCAAATAAAAAAATACCAAGAAAATAAAATAAAAAATACGGTTAGATATGCAAAATGTAATTCTAGTTTCTTTAATAAATTATACGAAGAATTAGGGCTTGAAAATTTCTCATCATTCCCAACTTTGAATAAAAAGATAATGATGGAGAATTTGACTAAATATAATACAGTTGGTTTAACAAAAAAAGAGATTTTAGGTTTTTGTTTGTATATTGAGAAAAGCCGAGATTTTACGAAAAGATGGAAGGATCTAAATATTGGTATGTCCTCGGGAACTAGTGGGAATAAAGGAGTTGAAATAGTAACAAAAAGAGAAGAATCGTATATGAAGGCTGCATTATTTTCTCGATTCGATTTTCCAAAAGGTGAAAAAATTAATTTAGCATTCATTTTACGTGTAAGTGCACCAGCGTTTAGCTTAAATAAATGGGGACATAAATTATCATATATCAGTCAACTAAATACTATTGAAGAGATTACAAAACAATTGGAGAACATAAACCCAAATGTGCTTTCGGCGCCTCCATCAATGCTGAAATTGATTGCTAAAGAAATTGAAGGAAAAAGGCTATTAATTAATCCAAAAAGAATAATATCCTATGCAGAAATTTTGTATCCTGATGTCAAAAAGTTCCTAAAAAATATCTTTAATTGTCCCATTCACGAAATTTATAAATGTACTGAAGGACCAATCGCAATTACATGTAAACACGGTAATTTGCATATCAATGAAGATCTTGTTTATATAGAAACTTTAAATATAGACGGAACTTTAACTTCTGTGGGAAAACCTTGTCAAAAATTAGTAATTACGGATTTACACAAGAGAGCACAACCAATTATCCGTTACGAGTTAAATGATATTATTACGATAAGCCCAAATAAGTGTTCTTGTGGATCAAACTTTAGGGTTATTGAAAAAATACAAGGTCGTTCTGATGACATTTTTTATGTAAAAAATGAGAAAACGAATAGGTGGCAGTTCATTATACCGGACTATATTAGTCGGGCAATAATTAGTTCTTCAGAGATTATTGACGAATATCAAGTGATTCAAAAATCACCGGAAGAGATATTGATAAGGATCCAACTAAAAAAGGATAAATCAGAAAGTGATTTTGAAAAAGATGTTTTAATTTCAAATATAAATCAGCTTTACAAAGAATATTTAAGTAAAAAGCCTAGAATAAGTATAAAATTTGAAAAACCTGAAATTAATAGAAATTCAAATAAATTGATAAGAATTCATAGGAATTTTAAAATTGAGGACATAAAACATGAGTAAGCATGCAAGAATTCAATCGTTGGATATATTAAGGGGTCTAGCGATAGTTTTTATTATATTGTTTCATTCTGCTATTTATAATTTTGCCAATATTCATAAGTTGGATTTTAATAATCCTCCTCTCGTTATAATAATGATGAGCTTTATGGCTCTATGGGGTGGAATTTTTATTATTTATTCAATGGTTGTAAATTCGTATATGCTTGCTAGAAGAACCAAACAGAATGAAGGCTCATCAATGTTTACGCATCTAATAATCGTTAGTTTAATACTTTTGATTACACATTATATTCTCAATATTTTTTTAGGACGATGGAGCATTGATTTTGTTAATAACAAACCAGATTTGACGTTTGTTGTCAGCACTTTAAGAAACATGACTTTAAATTTACCTCATATAACAAAATTTTTTGAAGGTTCTTCTTTGTCAACGATTGCATTAAATTTATTGTTTATCTCTATTTTATTATATTTTCTTTTTAAAAATAATGGAATTGAAAAAAAGAAAAGAAACTATTTAATATTGTCTTCTTTAGGGTTTCTTATTATTATATTTTCTTTTGTTAGAGTGTCATTATTCCCCCTATTTACTAAAGCAGTTGCTACGAATAATTATTTATTATCAACAGTCTATAGCTTTATATTAAGCAATCCTTATCCATTGTTGCCATATTTAGCATATGGTTGTTTTGGCGCTCTAATGGGTTTATTGATTTTTGAACAAAGAAAAGATTTGCTTAAAAGAATTATTTTACCAATAGGACTATTCTTTCTTGTTTTTGGGGTAATTGGGATAATGAATTTTGAGAAAACTATTTCTACCCCTGATTTTTTTTGGTATTTCAAAACAAACTTTGAATTAGGTCTCTTTTTATTAATCATCCCATGTGCGTATCTTTTTCTTGAAAATAAGGATTTACTAATGAGCAGATTGACCTTTCTTAAAAGGTTCGGCAGAATCAGTTTAACCATTTATTTAAGTGAAACATTTTTATCAGAAATATTGAGGATTATTATCAATCCAATTATTCCTCGATGGGATCAAACAATCAACGGTTGTTTATTGTTTGGGAGTTTTAATATTTTTGTATGGTTGATTATTCTGTATTTATGGGAAAAGAATAATTTTAAATATAGTTTAGAATATTTTTGGGTTAAATGGTCTAGTAAAATGGGTAAAGAATCGACAAAAATGATTTTTGAAAAATGAAAATCAATTCCAGTTTATTTGCCAAGGCTCTAGACCAGAAAATGTATATCTGATTACAGCTTTTCTGGAAATATCCCCCCAAATTTACACTTCACTCCGTTTCGTGTAAACTTCAAATATACGCGAACATTAAGAGAAATAACTAATTATCACGAAGTAGGACAAATGCTCACGAATCACGAATCGGGAAACGTGTCAGTCGGTGGGGGAAAATTATGGATGCAAAACGTGTGAGATTTGTTTGATTGGTTTTTTGTGGTAAAGTATAGATATACAAATAAATTTTAATTATGGAAGTAGCAATAAAAAAACAACTATTAACATTAAAAGAAGCCTGTAATTGGGCGAGCTCATTTTTGGATAGAAATATTAGCGAATCTAATATTTCTTACTTAATACAATATGGAAAAGTTAAAAAATATGGTGAAAATGGTTCTACTCAAGTAAATATTGGAGATTTACAGCAATATTACCAATCGCTTAATGGTAAAAGAGAAATTGAATGGAAAGAAAAACTCGGCAACGATTTGAACTGGGATTTATCTTTTGACAATTTACGTGAAAAAGACACTACAAAACATGTCCATAGATTACACCCATATAAGGGTAAATTTATACCTCAATTAGTTGAATATTTCATTGATGATCATATTGATGATTTCAAAAAAGAGGTTTTTTTTGAAAAAGACGATATTATTCTAGATCCTTTTGCTGGATCTGGTACAATGTTGGTACAAGCGAATGAATTTGGGATACATTCAATTGGTATTGATATCTCGCGATTTAATTGTATGATAACGGATACCAAATTATTAGATTATAATTTAGACTCATTAATTAATGAAATACAGAAGATAAAGCTGGCGATTACTAATTTTGAAACAAATGAAAAAATAGAAGAATTTGAGAAAGAACTCTGTTTTGAATTAAGTAAATTTAACAATATGAATTTCCCATCACCAGATTTTAAGAGGAAAATTTACAAACGAGAAATTGACGAAAATAAATATGCAAGTGAAAAAGAAAAAGAGTTTTTAGATATTTACAAAAAATTAGTATCCAAATACAAAATTAAGCTTAAGCAGGGTGAGAATAAAACCTTTCTTGATAAATGGTATATTCAGAATATTAGGGAAGAAATTAATTTTGCATTTGAACAAATTAAAAAAGTAAAAGATGAAAAAAATAAAAGAGTTCTGGCTATTATTTTGAGTCGTACTATTCGTTCTTGTCGAGCTACAACTCATTCCGATTTAGCAACTCTCAAAGACCCACAAACCACCACTTATTATTGTTGGAAACACAAAAAAATATGTAAACCTCTTTTTTCAATTAAATACTGGTTTAATCGATATGCGAATGATACAATAGACAGGATAAGAGAATTTCAGAAATTAAAGAGTAATGCTTTCTGGGCATCAATAACAGGTGATTCTAAAACAGTTGATATTTCAAAGGAAATAAAATCACGAAACAAAGAGTTTTATAAACTTCTTAAAAAGCAAAAGATAAAAGGTATTTTTTCTTCACCTCCTTATGTTGGGCAAATTGATTATCATGAACAACATGCCTATGCGTATGATCTGTTTGGTTTTAATAGAAAAGATGAATCAGAAATAGGTCCTATGTATAAAGGTCGAGGAATAGAAGCTAGAAAATCTTATGTTGATGGAATTTCACAAGTTCTGATAAATTCAAAAAAGTTTCTTGCAGATAATTTTGATATTTTTTTAGTAGCAAATGATAAATGGAATTTATATCCGCAAATTGCAGAAAAGGCTGGGATGAAAATAGTTAATCAATATAAACGACCGGTACTTAATCGCGCCGAACGTGATAAAAATCCTTATTCAGAAATAATTTTTCATTTAAAATCTTTATAAAATAAAATTTATGAATAATCTAAAAAAACAACAAATCGCAATAACAGTAATAAAAGTTTTACTAAAAAGATTTGAAACTTTTCCGCTTGATGCTTCAAATAATAGAAATGCCCCATTTCATGAAGCGTTTTTAAAAGCATTCAAAGATAATTTTGAAAACAAAGTTTCCGATGTTCCATTTTTTATTAGTTTAAGTAGTTGGTTGCATGGACTTAATACTACACTTGGACAGACCTTCTTTGAAAAAGTAGCTCATATTTTATCTGACGGAGAAAAACGAGAGTATACCTCTAAAAAATTGGGAAATTTAAAAATTTATCAATTGCAAAAAGATAAAATTAACGTGATAATGACCGAGCTTTCCAACTCAGAGAGAAATCCAAATTTAGAGCAAGAAAACAATGAGATCTTTTCAGTAAATAACGGGAATTTAACTAACTCGATTGATTTTTCCGTTGATGTATTTATTGAAGACAATAACTCAATTATTGCCATTGAATTAAAATCCGTAAAACCAAATTCTGGAGAAATGAAAGGTGAAAAACAAAAAATTCTAGAGGGTAAAACTGCTCTAATAAAAGCATTCCCAAGCAAGGAAGTACATTTTTATATGGGATTCCCTTTTGATCCTACAAATAGCACAAAGACTAGATATGATAAAAAACGTTTTTTGAGTTCTATTATCAATATGACAAAGTTTTTTGATCCAATAGAGACATTAATAGCAAGTGAACTGTGGAACAAATTATCTGGAGAAACGGAAACAATGGAGAATATTTTGAAAATTATTAATACGATTTCAACTCCTGATTTTATTGAAAAATTTCAATTTTTACAGAATAATTCCAACAGGAATAATCCACGATATCAGCAAATTTTAGCAGAATGGTTTTTGTTTTCTGAAATAGAACTTTTAGAAAAAGATTCTCAAATTAAAGAAAAAATACAGGCTGAAGAAAAGTTGCAAAAGATATATCATCAACAAATATTCAAAGGCGATGAATATAATTGGCAAAGAGCAAGTGAGTTATCAAAGATGTAACAATAAGGAGTTTTTATTTTTGGCATTCATTCATTATGAAAAATATAGATAATCCATTTGAATATGATCTACCTAAAGAGCCTTAGTATCAGGATCTTTCGGCAATTCAATTAGAGGAAATGGCAGGAATAGAAGATGTTGATTCAACTTCTTTGATTGAAATTATGGATAATGATGACGAGGAAATAGATACTATTGAAAACAAAGTGCGATCTAAATTACAGACTGAGAATTGGTGGCTTCAAGATTATTGGAAGGAAAAAGGGCTACCTCATGAACAGATTATTATTGAAACATCTGTTGGCAATCTCGAGATCTTTAATTTTGGAGATTCTCTCGAGCAGAGACATTTTGATGAACTTCAACAAATTGTAAAAGTTTTGGCTACTATCAATAAAGGAGAGCTCCTCAAAGCAATAAAATATTTACTAATTGATAATGTTCAACTTCTTAATCCAAATAGTGGAGAAGAAACGAATGGTAAAAGTACGGGTTCTTACAATACAAGAACTTTAAAGCTTTATCCTCGTGGTATAAAATTTATGCAACATCGCATTCCAACTGCTTCAAATTTTTCTGGCACATTAATACATGAGTTTACTCATACTATTACTGATAATTTTAAAAACGAATGGATCAAAGAATTTGGTTGGCATGAATTAAAAGAGCCAAAACTTTTACATGACAATCGTCAATATTATGAAACCGAAAATCCTCAAAACTGTGTTAGCGACTATGCTTTGTATAGTCCGGATGAAGATATTTGCGAAAGCATGGTTGCCTATATAACACATTTTGAAAAGTTAGATCCACATAAGAAAGAATTTCTTGAATCAAGGCTTCCTATGAGCGATGCAAATGAAGACAAAATAAAGATAAGTAGAAGATTAAATGAAGAAATTGAATTACCAAAAGTTCCTGAGCCAGTAAAGTATAGAAGAAAACGAAGAAAAAAATTTAGTATAAATTAATTAATTTCAATTAAAAAAACATTTTCAACAAAACACATGCAAGATTTATCTAAAACAATTTACATTTCCCAAGATGATGAAATCACATCAGTTTTGGACAAAGTTCTACAGAGCAATGCCTCCAAAGTTTTTTTGGTTGTTCCAGTTGGATCATTAATCTTAAAAAGTATTATTAACTTAAGAATTCTCAAAGAAGAATCTGAGTGTGGGGAGATGAATTTAATAATTGTAACGACAGATTTAATCGGATTGGCTTTTGCTAAAAAGGTAAAATTAAATTATTCAGAAACTCTTTTTGGGATCTCTCCAAGTGAAGAAGAGTCGGAAATTATCAGTCTACAAAGACCTAAAATTTCTATTTCTTTATCAAAGATTCATGTCATAGACATAGTCAAGAATAAATTTGTCTATTGGTCATGTGCTTTATTTATTGCTATCCTGTTGATTTTTTCCACTTCCTTTCTCCCATCAGCAACTGTGTTTGTGCTAGCAACTCCTAATACTATTACAGAACATATTGATTTTAAGGTAGATGTAAATTTGGATGGATATCTTTTTGCGGAAAATAAAATTTCTGGGAGGATAATGAAAATTGAAGAAAACTTTTCTAAGGTAATTTCCTCAACTGGAGAAAAAAATATTGAAGAATATGCGATAGGGCAAATCACATTATTTAATGAGTGGGATTCTAATAATCAGACAATTATTGCTGGAACTCAGATACAGCATGAAAGTGGCAAGGGGTTTAAGATAGAATCTACAGTTATTATTCCTGGGTTTGCTCGTGCTGGTGGAGATGATATTTCTGGGAAGATTACTGCTTCAATTATTGCCACGGAGCCCGGTCCACAGTTTAATGTTTCTGCAGGAAAGTTTCATATAACCGCGCTTTCAAGAACAGATAAATATGAGAAAATTTATGGAGTGTCAGATGAAGCGATGAAAGGTGGGAGAGTTGGCAAAGAGATATTTATTGCAAAAGATGATATTGAAGTAGCCAACGCTTTTGTGAAAGATCAAATGGGATCCATGTATGAAAATGAAAGTGATTTCAAAAAAGGAAGTGATGAGATTATTTTAGAAAACTCTATTAGTAATTCTATTAGCCAGATAGAGCTGAATGCAAAGCAGGGAGATCAACAAAAAGAATTTTCTATCAAAGCAGTCATAAGTAAAGAATGTATTTTGGTGAATAAATCAATCATTGAAGATTTTGTTAAGGAGTGGTTGAGAGAACATGATATGGGTGTTGCCGATGTTAAATTTGAAGAGAATATTATTGTTCTTCCGACGGATGTAAATATGGCAAAAAATGAGTTTACAGTTGAAGTTACAAGAGAGTCTGGTGGCGCTGTTTCTCTAGAAGAAATCAAGGAAATGATCCTTGGAAAAGGGGAGATAGAGGCTAAACAGTTAATGGGAGGAGTAGGGACAGTAGAGAATTGTGAAGTTAAATTATGGCCATTTTGGGTGAGTAAAATTCCTGAACAGCCAGAAAAAGTTAATGTATTTCTTGACAGAAATTATTATTTCAGTATACTAAACTAGTCTATGGATCAATCAAAATCTGACAATTCGTCTAAAGAAGTTGTAAAAGTAGAAGGGGTGGTTTTAGAAAATCTTCCTAGTACAACTTTTAAGGTAAAATTGGACAGCGGGCAAGAAATCTTAGCACATATCTCTGGTCGTATGAGAATGTATTATATAAAGATTCTGCCTGGAGATAGAGTTATTGTTGAGATGAGCCCATATGATTTAACAAGAGGAAGAATAGTAAAAAGGTTATAACAATGAAAGTAAGAGCATCAGTTAAAAAAATGTGTAATAATTGTAAAACAGTGAGACGCAAAGGGCGCCTCTATGTTATCTGCTCTAACCCAAAGCATAAACAACGACAAGGTTAAAATCAATTTACAATGTACAATTATCAATGATCAATGACGACGACGAAGTTAATTCTTAATTCATCGTTTATGGCTAGATTACTTGGAATAGAAATTCCTAATGACAAAAGAATAGAAATTGCTTTGACATACATCTATGGTGTAGGTCCTACTAAGAGTGCTAAAATCCTTGAAGAGGCTAAAATTGATCCGAGTAAAAAAGCACGAAGTTTAACGATTGATGAGATAGATGCTATTAAAAAAGTTATTGAAAAATTAGGGATTATAGTAGAAGGGGACTTGCGAAGATTCATAAGTCTTAATATAAAGAGATTGAAAGACATTGGTTGCTATAAAGGAATCCGTCATCAGAAAAATCTTCCAGTAAGAGGACAGAGAACAAAGACTAACTCTAGGACAAGAAGAGGAAACGTAAGAGTAAGTGCTGGAAGTGGAAAAAAATCAGCTAACCAGAAGACCTAATAAACAACGAAGTATTGAGAATCAAGAATTAGGAATTAGGAATGACGACGTGTAATATTATTTGAGCTGTAATTTGGACAATGGTGATCGTGACGATCGTCGTCAACATTCTTAATACTTAATTCTTAATACTTAATTCTTAACGCTATGGGAAAGAAAACTATAAAAAAAGTTAGCCAAGATCCAGGGAAGTTAAAAACTGCCGTTGCTGGTTCTAGCAAAAAATCAAAGAAGAAAGTAACTTCTGGACAGGCACACATTCAATCAACTTACAACAATACAATGGTTTCTCTAACAGATAATCAGGGTGAAGTTATCGGTTGGTCTTCTGCAGGATCTATTGGGTTCAAGGGAGCTAAAAAAGCTACTCCATATGCAGCAGGATTGGTAGCAAAGAATGCTGTTGAAAAATCAAAGAAATCTGGACTTAGAGAAGTGGATGTTTTTATTAAGGGTGTTGGACCAGGAAGAGAATCTGCAGCAAGAGCTTTGATCGCAAATGGTATGATTATAAATTCTATTAAAGATGTAACGCCAATTCCTCATAATGGATGTCGGCCACCTAAAGTTAGGAGAGTTTAATTATATGATGATAGATGCAAAATGCAAACAATGTAGGAGAGAGAAGGAAAAGCTTTTTTTGAAAGGTGATCGTTGTTTTACTCCAAAATGTGCTATGATCAAAAAACCATATGCTCCGGGAATGCATGGGAAAAAATTCAAGCGTGCTGGATCTGAATATGGAGTGCAGTTGAGAGAAAAGCAAAAGGTAAAGAGAACTTATGGGATTGCCGAAAGACAGTTTAGGAAGTATTATGAAACAGCAAGCCGTAGAAAGGGAGTTATTGGAGAAGCTATATTATTTGCTATTGAAAAACGTTTGGATAATGTGATATACAGAATGGGATTAGCGAAGTCTCGTGGGTTAGCAAGACAGATTGTATCCCATGGGCATGTATTGGTGGAAAGAAATGGAAAGAAGCGAAAAGTTGATATTCCATCATTTGTAGTGAAAGTTGGGGATAAGATTTATTTGAAAGAAAGCAGTTTGCCAAAGGGTATCTTTAAGGATCTTGCGACAACTATAAAGAATTATGAATTTCCTTCATGGTTGAAATTTGATGGTGAAACGTTTGTTGGGGAAGTATTGAATGAACCAACAATGAACGATGTAAATATTAACGCAAATATGCAGCTTATTGTTGAGCTCTACGCGAGATAGATAAAACTTACTTGTTTGACGCATTTCTGCGTCAAATGCTCAGGTACTCATTCAATATAGTGCAATACATTTCATTCCGTTCCTCGCATTTTCCTTGAACTGCATTCAAACAAGTAAGTTTTATTAAATTAAATTAAGGAGAGGAAATTATTTATGGAAAATATAATTTTACCAAAAAGTCCAGTAGTTTTGAAAAAAGATGGTAATACAACTTTTTTTGAGATCAAACCTTGCCATCCAGGGTATGGTTTAACATTAGGGAATGCTATCAAGAGAGTTTTAGTTTCAAGTTTATCAGGAGCTGCAATTACGAGTATTTTTATAAAAGAAGCAAGTCATGAGTTTTCTACAATTCCAAATGTTCTAGAAGATGTTATGGAAATTATTCTAAATCTGAAACAGGTAAGAGTAAAAATGGAAGGTGAAGAAGAGATTTCAGCTACTATAAAAGTTTCTGGAGAAAAAGAAATTAAAGCTGGAGATATTAAGTTCCCATCTGGAGCAAGCGTTATGAATAAAGATCAGCACATTGCTACTCTTACAGATAAGAAAGCAACTTTTGAAATGACATTGAATATCAAAAAAGGTATTGGTTATGTTCCAGCTGAAAAGAATGAATTGGATGAGACTATCGGAACTATTTCTATTGATGCTATTTTCTCACCTGTAGTGAAAGTGAAATATACTGTTGAGAATATGCGAGTTGGGCAAATGACTGACTATAACAAAGTAGCATTAGAGATAGAAACTGATGGTTCTGTTGATCCAGAAAAAGCATTAGATGATGCGATCCAAATTCTTGTTGGACAGTTTAGCTCAATTGCAGGTGAAGAAGTTGAAGAGTCTGAGAATGAAATCGGTGAAGAATCTGTTCAGGAAGATATTAAGCAAGAAGATGCTAGCGATATTAAAAAGTTAGGTTTATCAAAAAGAATGATAGGAATCTTAAAGGATAATGAGATTGTTTCAATTGATGGACTTACGAGCAAGACTAAAGATGAACTTTCTGAATTACAAGGTATGGGAGCAAAAGGATTGGAAGAAGTTGAATCAGCGATCAAAGAATCAGGATTATCACTAAAAGCATAAGGTAAGTATGAAACATCATAAATCAGGAAGAGTATTATCAAGAGAAAAAGATCAGAGAAATGCGTTATTAAACGGGTTGGTTTCTTCTTTGATCATTCACGAAAAAATCAAGACTACTTGCGCTAAAGCGAAAGAAACCGCTCCAAGGGCGGAAAAGATGATAACAAGGGCTAAGAAGGGCGATTTGAGCGCTATAAAGCGAATGAACCAGACCTTAAACAAGGAAGCAGCTCTAAAGATCATGAAAATTGCTGATGCGAGATTTCAAAGTCGTAATGGTGGTTTTACAAGAATTACGAAATTAGCTCCAAGAAAAATAGATGGGGCGGAAATGGCAATATTGGAGTTAATCAATGAATAAAATTATTTCAAGAAAATGGCATTTAATAGATGCTGAGAATAAGGTGATTGGGAAAGTGGCCGAAAAAGCTGCAGTGCTTTTGCGAGGGAAAGGCAAAGTAGATTTTACTTACAATGAAGACAAGGGAGATTATGTCGTGATTATCAATGTTGCAAAAGTAGCTTTTGCAGGTAGAAAGATAGAAAGCAAGATTCATCGTCATCACTCTGGATACATGGGTGGATTAAAAGAAATTCCAATGGCAGACTATTTTGAGCGTTTTCCAGATAAAGTTATGCGTGAGGCAATTAGTGGAATGATGCCTAGAAATAAGTTGAGAACTCCAATGATGAGAAGATTGCATATGTTTAAGAATGATAATCATTCTTATAAGGACAAGTTTATTGTTAAAGAAGTGGCTAAATAAAATAACTATATGATTACAGAAGAAAAAAAATTAGAAAAGGTAGAAAATGAAGCTGTTGATTTGAAGACTGCTGGGAAATATTATTATGGTCTAGGCAGAAGAAAAACAGCTACTGCTAAAATGAGAATTTATTTTGATTGTCCAAAGGAGTTAAAGAATAAGGCTCTGATTAACGGTATAGCAATAAAGGATTATTTTTCTTCATCTGTTGAGATGTTTAATATTTACAAGCCGTTAGAAATTGTTGGAGTGAACCAAAAAGATGTTTTCATTTCTATCAAAGCTGAGGGTGGTGGTAAGACAAGTCAATCAGGGGCTGCAAGGCTTGCAATGTCTAGGGCACTTATGAATAAGGATGCTGATTGTAGATCACTTTTGAAATCTGTAGGATTTTTAACTAGGGATCCAAGAATGAGAGAGAGAAAGAAACCTGGACTTAGAAGAGCGAGAAGGGCTCCGCAGTGGACTAAACGATAGACGAGAATTAAGAATAGAGAATTAGGAATTAAGAAAATACCTCGTTGAAAGGGGTATTTTTTGGTTGATTATATTGTTTTCCCACCGTCATCCCGAGCATTTATTCGAATTGTGAATTCTTTTGGGATCAAAATTAATTTAAATTAACAACGGTAGAGATGTTGCAATGCAACGTATCTACACGAGCGATAATTATTAAAAAATCTCCGTTTTGGGTGGGGATTTTTTTGGGCGAGCAACTTTTGACTGTTAACCACAAATATGATATAGTTGCGATTAATATTAAAGTACGATGATAATAGTACTTTGAAAAATAATAATCATTGACTAATGGCAGATAATCTGCAAAAATAGAGAAAAGGAGTCAAACCATGAATAAAAAAAGAAGACTTTTATTAGGTGTTTTGTTTGTTATCGCTTTAATTGCTGTCATTATGATAGGCTCTTATCGTGTTCTTTGTATTAGTTCCGAAACAATTGATAATTTCTTGATAAAAATTGAAGCAGAAGCTCAAGAAGATAAGATAAATCAAATAGTAATAGAACAAGGCGAAACAGAAGCTAATAGGATAAAAGAAGCACAAGAAAATGCTGAAAATTCTAAATTAGTAACACAAGGAAATCCAGAAGTCACCTCAACTGATATTACTAAATCAAGAAGTTACAAAAAAGCTTGGGGATCTATTAACGCTATTAATAGAGTTGCCTTATGGTTAAAATCCAGAGAAGGAGTTGAAGCTGATGATCCAAGTGATCTGAACGGAGGAATCTTAGATGGAATATTTTACGCTGGACCAATGATTTATTCAAATACCTTCAATAATCTGTTAGAACTTGAAGCGGATGGTGTCTATTATGCTTCTATGGAAGCGTTGTATGATCCGGATATTAGTTGGGAAGCCAAATATTTCATAGTACAGATATTGGGAAACAGAGAAGAAAGACGGGCGCTTCCTGTATTCAGAGAAATTATTCAAGATGAAGACGAAGCTATACTTGTGAGGATTACCGCAATTGATCAAATTAGCGGACTAGAAGATCATGAATCCAATGATTTAATATTAAGTTTTCTTGATGATAAACTTCCAGTAATGAGAAAAAAGGCTTCTACTGCCTTAAGAGGTACGGCAGAAAAAGGAGATATGCATACTTATAGTAAAGTAGTATCTCGTTACTGGGCGGAAGATGATTCAGAGGTGAAAAGCTGTCTTGTCGGAACAATGATAGTCGTTGGTCAAGAAGAAAGCTTTCAAGATGTAGAAAAAATTCTTGAAACAGCGATTGATGAGGAAAGAATTACTATCATAGGTAATCTACAGGATATTCATACATTGGAATCATTCGGAATCTTAAAGAAATTATATGATCCTAAAGATGAAAACATAGCAATTTTTACGGTATCCTCAATGGCTAGATTAGAATTACCTGAAGCTAATGAATTTTTGTGTGATATTGTAAAAGAAGCTAATGGAATAATATCTATTATGGCTGCAGGTAGTTTAGTAGAGTATAAGCAAACAGGAGCAATTCGATATATAGAAGAAGCATTGAAAAAAGAAAAAGATCCTGAATTTATTGATAGCTATCAGCGAAAACTAAAAGAGCTTCAAGAACTAAAGGAATTAAAATAGAACATTAAAAATTGAAATAATCCAGAAAGGTAGGGCGATGCTTATACAGAATTATGTAGTAAGTAAAAATAGTTAATTGAATGAAAAACAAATTTATTGAATAGGAGTATGGTATTATGACGGTTATGAAAAAATTATTGATAACCTGTATTATAGTGTTTATCGTTTGTCTTGCTAATAGTTTTGCATTTGCCGATGCTGGGGATGGTGTTTACAGGGATATGGATCGTCCCAGGTATGAGCATTGGGGTCATGCTGGAATCGATGTTGGGAATGGGATGATAGTTCATATGCAAAAATCAGGGTGTTGCTATCAAAAGTTCTCAAGTAGTTTTGCAAATAATTTTTGGGGGTATATCACTCAGGGAAATTCAAATGATGCAAAGCAAAGAGTGCAGAAGGCTTTTTATGTTATTAGCAAAGGCACTGAATACAGTTTTTTCCGTTATAAAAGTTTTCCAAAATATCTTCGTTGCGATGGTCTCGTAGAACACTGCTTTGAGAAAGCAGGCGGGAATATCGTTTGGGATTGGGGATGGTATTCTTTAAGTCCATTGAAGCAATGGAAGTCAAGAAGAATTAAATGGAAAAATGCAACACCAAGAGGAACTATCAGAGCTTTGATAGAGGTTAAGGGGAATAAAAAAGTGGTCGACGAGTATATAGATTCTTATTAGTTGAAGTATCTGATACTTTATAGATTTATTGGGGATGGACAAGTTTGTTCATCCCTTATTTATTTTAGTTATTTATAAAAATGCACATTTTAATGTACATTTTTTTAATTTTGTTGATTTTAATACAATTAAAAAAGAATTAATTTAAATTAACAACGGTAGAGACGTTGTAATGCAACGTCTCTACACGGGCGATAATTCTAAAAAATCTCCGAGTTGGGTGGGGATTTTTTTTGATGAACTTATTGTGGGGGGATGTTTAGGTGTTGATTGGCGTTGATTTAATGAATAGAAGGGGATATAATAAGTGGTAGAGAGTAAATAATATAAAAATATGTTTGAACAAGCATTAAAAAATATTGATGACATTCTTAGAGCAGATAACGCTGGTAGTGCTCTTGACTATATTGAACAGACTTCATGGATTTTGTTCTTGAAATATCTTGATGATTTAGAAAAAGACAAAGAAAAAAGTGCACTTCTGTCTGGTAAAAAGTATAAATACATTTTGTCTCCCGAATTTCAGTGGAGTGTTTGGGCTTGTCCAAAAGGAGCTGATGATAAATTAGATCACCATAAAGTGTTTGATGGAGATGATTTAAGAGACTTTGTAAATAACAAACTTTTTCCTTACTTAAAGAAATTTAGAGCAGAAGATTCAAATACAATTGAATATAAAATTGGAGAAATTTTTCATGAACTAAAAAATAAAATACAAAGCGGTTACTCGCTAAGAAATATTTTAGATATAGTAGATAAACTTCATTTTCAAACAGACGAAGAAAAACATGAACTCTCACATCTTTATGAGAGTAAAATTCAAAATATGGGTAATGCTGGGCGTGATGGTGGTCAATATTATACACCTCGTCCGCTTATTAAAACAATTGTGAAAGTTGTTAGCCCAAATCTCGGTGAAACGATTTATGATGGAGCATGTGGAAGCGCTGGATTTTTGGTTGAGGCTTTTAATTTTCTAACGGTAAATAGGGAAAAATTAAGTTCCAAAGATTGGGAGACTTTACAAACAAAAACTTTTTACGGAAAAGAAAAAATATCTTTGCCATACATTATTGGTATCATGAATATGATTCTTCATGGGATAGAAACACCAAATATCAAACACAAGAATACTTTAACAGAAAATCTATCTGATATTCAGGAAAAAGATCGTTACAATGTCATTATTGCCAATCCGCCTTTTGGTGGTAAAGAAAGATCTGAAGTTCAACAAAACTTTCCTATTAAAACAGGTGAAACAGCGTTCCTTTTTCTACAGCATTTTATCAAAATTCTGAAAGCCGGAGGTAGAGCAGGTATTGTTATTAAAAATACTTTTCTTTCCAACACAGACAACGCTTCGGTTTCTTTGCGAAAGCTACTTTTAGAAAATTGTGATTTACATTCAGTCCTAGATTTACCGGGTGGATCATTTCAAGGAGCAGGAGTTAAGACAATAGTATTATTTTTCACCAAGGGTGCGCCGACTAAAAAAGTTTGGTTTTATCAGTTGAATCTTGATCGTAATTTAGGCAAGGGGAATCCTTTGAATGAGAATGATTTGGTTGAGTTTGTGGAGTTGCAGAAAACAAAGGCTGATAGTGATAATTCTTGGAGTGTGGATGTTAAGGATATTGATCAGTCTACTTTTGATTTGTCTGTGAAGAATCCTAATAGGAATGATGAGGTTGTTTTGAGGGAGCCGAAGGAAATACTTAAAGAGATGAAAATTTTAGATGAGGAGAGTGGGGAGATTTTAAGGGGGATTAAGCAACTTTTGTAGTATGTTTAACAAAAAGAGCAAAAATGATAGATATGTATATACGATATAGTTGATTACATGTTTATTACTGACACGATAAGTAAAGGTTTTATAAGATGATAAGTAGTAAATTTTGATATTATTGAAATAGCTTGACAAGTTAGGGACTTTTGATATACTAATGATAAGTAGTAAATGTTTTATAAGCAAGTAATAACAAGCAATAATATGAGTAAAACTATAATAAAGATTCCAGATCCTGATTTTGGTAGTGATCTAAATACTATAATTTTAGATTTGGAAAAATTAAGAACAAAAAAATTAATGGGAGAGGTACCCCCTTATATTTTCTTTCAATTAAAAGAAATCTTTCAAATTTTAGAGACTTTGGGGTCGGCTAGAATTGAAGGAAACAATACCACTCTTACTGAATATGTAGAAAAAATTATTGAGAAAAAGGTAAAAAAAGACGAAAAACAAAGAGAGATAGAAAATATTGAAAAAGCCATAGAATTTATAGAGGAGAATACAGATGAATATACTAAATTTAATCGAATTTATATTTCCGAGCTTCATAAAATTATTACAAAAGGTCTTACTTCACCACCAAATGGAGAGGGTTCTTATAATCCAGGTGATTTAAGAAAGCACAATGTAGCGATTAAAAAAGTGAAACATATTCCACCAGACGCAACAATTTTACAAGAATATTTTGATGAGTTTGTAAAATTTATAGATATTGAGTACAAAGAGCAGTACCAACTTTTAATGGTTGCTGTTGCTCATCATCGATTTGCGTTTATTCATCCGTTTGATAATGGTAACGGTAGGATGGGGAGAGTGTTAAATTATGCATTGCTTATAAAATTAGGTTTTCAAGTTAAAAATGGAAGAATAATAAATCCTTCTTCTGTTTTCTATACAGATAGAAATAAATATTATGATAAACTTGCTCAGGCAGATTCGTTAAAAGATAATGATATTTTGGAATGGTCGGAATATTTTCTTTTAGGTCTTAAAAATGAAATAGAAAAAATTGATAGTTTACTAAGTAAACAATATGTAAGAGAAAAAATTCTTTTACCTGCTATTGATTTTGCATTCAGTATGGAAAATATTACAGAAAGAGAACATAAGATTTTACAATATCTGGTCAATAAAGATAAGATGTCTATGAAGTCAGAAGAATTAGATAAATTAGGAATTAATAATTCCCTTCAAAAGTCTCGTATTATGGCGAAACTGAGAGATAAAAATATTGTTTGTCCAGTTAAAAAGGGTGGAAGAATCTATACTATTAAATTTGTTAATAATTATTTATTAAGGGGTGTTATAGAATCTTTGAAAGAGAACGGTTTTGTTTCTGATTTCTTAAATAAAAATTAAAATAATATGCTTAGAGAAATAAGTGTATAGTTATTAATAATTAAGGAGAATAATATGAAAATTGAATTTACAAAGAAACAGTATAGGGAATTAATTAAATTGGTTTTAATTGGAAATAGTGTGGTCAGTCTTCTTGGGGATATGACAGAGGGGACAGATTATAAAAAACAATCTAATAAATTGGAGAAAGTGGAAAAATATCTTTTGCAATTTGCAGATGATTTTGATTGTGAAGATATTGCAGATGATGATGCGTATGAAAAAAACATTTGGCCTATTGTGAGTGATTATGATGATTTTATACTGTATAATAGTTTGGCTCATACATTGGCGTGGAAAGATTTTCGTAAGAAGTATTCAAAGGAGGAGATAGAGAAAATGGCAAAGAAGAATGGTGGTTATTTTGGGGTGGCGTTGTATGATTTTGAGAAGAAGTATTGGGATGAGTTTGATAAGCATGGTTTTGAGAGGTTGGGGGTTAAAGAGGGTAAATAAATTAATAATTAATTTAAAAACATATGCAAAATAGAATGTTTAATGGTGATTGGATTTGTCGTGCTTGTGGTAATAAAATTACAGAATTACCATTTGAGCCAGTAAACGATAAAGATGTTTATTGTCATGATTGTCAATCAAAGTATATAAAAGAGAAAAAATGTTTTTTTGAAATATTGGTTACTGATGTTAAAGGCGAAGTTGTTATAAAAGATAAAAAAAGCCTTTGTTATAATTTATTGTCTAATACTAAATTATGGAACGAGGCATATATAACGGGAGATGCTATAATTGATAAAATAAAGCGAATTAAGATAATAGTGAGAAAAATGAAGATTCAAGAAGATAGCCAAGAAACAGAATTAAAACAAGCTTATATTTTGACAGTTGAGGGAGATTTTAATCCCTTAGAAGGTTTTCGTGTTCCATTGTTAAAATATTTGAAAATGTTAAATTTTGATTTTCTTTATGTTTTAGAAGACGATATCTCTCGTATTATAGCGAAGGGGCTTTATCCAAATATATACAAAGTTGAATCCTTTTTAAGAAAATATATTATTAAGTTTTTCGCAATTAAACTAGGACCAGAATGGTGGAAATTAACGGCTGGCTCAAATATGAAAAAGAAAATAAGTTTAAGAAAAAATAATGAAACAGTATTTTCCAAATATATAGACAACGAAGTATATTTAATTGATTTTGGCGAATTGGGTAAGTTAATTTATTCACAGTCCTCAGGTAATTTAAGTAGGGAAGATATGGTTGATAGAATAATTGAAACAGAAGAAACGCCTGAAGCAATACTAAGATTAAAAAACGAAATTCAAACAAATTATAATAAATTTTTTAAAACTACGTTTAAGGAAGGAAATTTTCAAAGTAAATGGGAAGAATTAGAAAAAATAAGGCATAAGGTTGCACATAATAATCTGTTTACGTTAGATGATCAAGAGCAAGGAACAGAACTAATTAAAAATTTAATAAGTATTATAGAGATAGCCAATAATGATATAGACGAAGTGTCTTTTAGTGATAGCGATAAGCAATATGTGATGAATAGCTTTTTAAATTTTAAAAAAATAACGGAAGAAATTCTAATTGATGAATTAAAACATAGTATGGGATGGGCTACAAAAAGTGCTGATGGATTTGTTGGATTGACAAACTTTGTTAATATTTTAGGTAAAAAAGGATATGAATTTCAATGGACAAGAGATTTAATTAAAAAATTAGAAGATGAAAAAAGATTAGAAATCTACACATATAATAGTGATAAAGCAGAACATGGAGTAGCAGCGATAAGACTAATTTAAAAGGTTGAAAATCATGAAAACTAACTGGCAAACAAAAAAACTTGGCGAATTATGTGGTATTTCTATTGGGAAGACTCCTGCTCGTGGAGATAAAAAATTATGGGACGAGAAAAAAGAAACAAGCAACATCTGGTTATCAATCAGAGATCTAAACAATACTAGTAAAAAAGAAGTTTTAGATAGTCGTGAATATATTTCTGATTCTGGGGCGAAATTATGCAAGAAAGTTAAAAGAGGAACTCTACTCGCTAGTTTCAAATTAACGCTTGGACGTTTAGCGTTTGCGGGAACTGATTTATATACAAACGAAGCAATAGCAGCACTCGAAATTAAAAACAATAAAATATTAAATAAAGAATATCT
>CAYZDR010000004.1:13852-28483 GCA_964477425.1 uncultured Candidatus Saccharibacteria bacterium | reverse complement strand
ATGGAATAGTTTAGAGGAGGAGAAAAAATGAACAAAGATAACAGAACTATAAATGTTTTGTTTGGGTATATTACCCAAAAACTTCCGGAAATTAGTAAAGAAATAAAAATTGAAGAAGGGAAACTGGAACAAACTATACAAGAAATATTGAACGATAGAGGACAGAAAAAAATCGCCATGAAAGTTCGGCGATGTCTTCATGACAATAAAGGAGTAGAAATAAATTTTATTTTAGGCAGAACATTAGAAATTGATTTCATGGAGTGGAGTAAATTTTTAGATACATTAGAATTACTAGAAGAAATTGTTTTAGATCAAAGTGAAATGAAAACAGAGGAACGCTTTCGAAAAATAGAAGAGCGACTTAGTAAGATTGAGGGAAAAATAGATTATAGTCAGAAAATGTAAGAACAGTTATAAAACAACAATAACCGATGGGCTCTAGCAGTTCATCGGTTAAAATTTGCCAAATTTACCAAAACATGTTGACACAAAACATATAAACATGCTAAAATATCGTTAGTACCTTCCATATTTTATGCAGAAATAAGCTAAATGATCGCTGTTATCTATTTATAGGTAATAGAGGAAAGTCCGGACATCTATTTGCCTTTGGGCAAATAGTCCGCCTTGGGCGGACATGTAATGGGTAACGCCCATTGACCATTTGGGTAACCAATGGAAAAGGAAAGTGCCACAGAGACTATACTAACCAATGCTTTGCATTGGTGAAGCGTGAAAAGTGCGTTGGTGTGATTTATTGCTACAACGCTCTGCTGTTCAGCAATGTTCAGCGGTGGTAAACCCTACTTGATGCAAGAGCAAACCTACGTCGAAAGACGTGGAGACAAGTGGCTCGCATGACTCATTGAGTAATTAATGAGCTAGATATATGATCATTCTAGACAAAATCCGGCTTATGACACTTATTTCTGCCTAAAGTGTGGAAAACGAATATGTTTATATGTTCGTATGTTAAAATGTTTATATGAATCTCTATGAAAAAGTCGGAACTTATTTTTATTGTTTTGAGAATCCCTTTGGATTATGCTTTACTTGTCCTATCTGGGATTACTGCTTTTTTTGCTAGAAATAGTATTGTTATTCAGGAGTGGCGACCAATTACTTTTGATTTATCATTATCTCATTATATAATTATCATTTTTGTAGCAAGCGCTTTTTGCGTTTTTATTTTTGCCCTTTTAGGACTTTATGGCGTGGAACAAAGATTTAATTCTGGTCCAAAAGATTTGTCTCAAGTTTCATTTGGCATGACAATATGTTCAATGGCATTATTTACGGGATTATTTTTAACTGCAAAACCATTTTCATCTCGTTTTTTGGTGATTACATCATGGATATTTGCAATCTTTTTTGTTACAGCTGGCAGGTTCACTTTGCGTAAAATTCAAAACTGGATGACAGCAAAATACAATATTGGAGTTCATAGAATTTTGGCAATAGGGGTCAATGGAAATGGAAAAGAAGTTTTGGAAAGTATTCAAGATAATAGAGAGTTGGGATATAAAATTATAAAGGTCCTCAAAGATTTTTCAATTCATGATCTTGAAAAAATTTATCAACATCAAGGGTTTGATGAGATTATTCAGTGTGATCCAGAAATAAATAAAGAAAGATCTCTGGAAGCGGTGGAATTTTGTAATCAGAAAAGAATTGCCTTCAAATACATCCCAAATCTTTTTCAAACATTAGCATCTAACACAAATATCTATACTCTCAATGGAATACCAATTATTGAAATCAGGAGAACGCCTTTGGATGGGTGGGGACAAATTGCAAAGAGAAGTTTTGATATTGCAGGATCTCTGGCGTTGATTATTTTTACTTCACCAATTATGTTAATTACTGCTGTAGCAATAAAATTAGATTCTTCAGGACATGTTCTGTATTTAGATTATCGCTATGGAAAAAATTTCCAGAAGTTTATTTTTTACAAATTTAGATCCATGCAGGCCAATCTTTGTGATGGTGAGGGGCCAAGCGCTACTAAAGAGGGAAATCAATTATTAGAAAAATTATCTGATTCGGAAGCGAATACAAGGAAGGGACCTTTACATAAAATTGAGAATGATCCACGTATTACAAGAGTTGGGAAAATTATTCGTCGCTTTTCAATTGATGAGTTTCCAGAATTTTTTAATGTTCTAAAAGGGGATTTAAGTTTAATTGGTCCACGTCCACATATGACTTTAGAAGTTCAGAAGTACAAAGATCGTCATAAAAAAGTTTTTGAGATTAAGCCTGGAATAACAGGAATTGCTCAAACTTCTGGGAGAAGTGATCTTGATTTTGAAAAAGAAGTTAGATTGGATACATATTATATGGAGAATTGGTCATTTTGGGGGGATGTGCGAATTTTACTTAAAACTCCTTTTGCAGTTTTGCGAAGGCGAAAGGTAGAATAATGCGCGTTGCTCTTGTCCATGAATATATAGTTCAGTATGGTGGCGCAGAGCGTGTCTTGGAATCATTCCGCGAACTCTTCCCAAAAGCACCTATTTTTACATTACTATACGACCCTAAATCAATGAATGGGAAATTCAAAGATGCTGATATTAGGACTTCCTTTTTGCAGAAAATCCCATTTGCCAAAAAGTGCCATCGTCTTTTTCCAGCTCTGATGCCAGTTGCAATAGAACAATTTGATTTGTCGTACTATGATTTTGTTATTTCAGATTCTTCAAGTTTTGCAAAGGGGATTATCACATTACCTAAAACCAAACACATTTGTTATTGCCACACTCCGATGAGATTTGCATGGGATGATTGTCAGAGTTACACAAAAGAATCAGATTATCCGTCTTTGATTAAAAAGTTTGTTCCATTTGCAATGAACTATGTTAGGATTTGGGATGAGGTTGCAGCGAAAAGAGTAGATCATTTTATTGCAAATTCCAATTTTGTGGCATCAAGAATTAAAAAATATTATCAGCAAGAATCCACTGTTATTTACCCCCCAGTTGATGTACATAAAATGCAAACTCAATCTGACAAAGATAGAAAACAGTCAAAATATTTTTTAGTGTTTGCGCGCCTTCTTTCATATAAAAATATTGAAATTGCGATAGAAACATTTAATCAGCTTGGCCTTCCTCTTAAGATAGTTGGCGTTGGCCCTATGATGAAAAAATTAAAGAAAAAAGCTAATATCAACATAGAATTTTTAGGTTTTATTCCAGATGAAAAAAAATCAGAAATTTATAGTAGTGCGCGAGCGTTTATATTTCCGCAAGAAGAAGATTTTGGAATTACAGCAGTAGAAGCAATGGCATGCGGAACACCAGTGATAGCTTACAAAGGTGGAGGAGCATTAGAAACAATGACTGAAGGTATAAGTGGAATATTTTTTGATGAACAAACTCCACAATCATTATTAAAAGCTGTTTACAAATTTATTGCCGAAGAGAATAGTTTTGATAGATCAAAAATTCAAGAACATGTACTTCAATTTGATAAGGAAATTTTTAAGAAAAATATAAAAAGTTTTATAAATAAAATGTTATGAAAATAGGAATAGATGCAAGAATGTTCGGTTCTGCTGAAACAGGCATAGGAAACTATGTCAAAAATCTTGTTGAAAATATTGTTAAAATAGACCATGAGAATGAGTATGTTCTCTTTATGATGGCAGATAGAATAGACGATCCTAATATCCCAGAAGCTCAAAATCTCAAGAAAGTTCCAGTAAACTCTCATTGGTATACATGGAGTGAACAACTTGTTTTTCCGTGGATTATTTATAGGGAAAAACTTGATTTAATGCACTTTACACATTTCAATGTCCCTCTGTTATATAGAAAGCCATTTATTGTGACAATTCATGATGTTACTCCTCTTTTCTTCCCAGGACACAAAATGAATTCGATTATTAGACGTAACGCCTTCAAACTTGCTTTTAATAATGCTGTCAGAAGTTCCAAAAAAATAATATCAGTATCTAATTTTACCAAAGACCAAATTGTTAAAAATTTCAATATACATGCTAAAAAAGTTACTACTATCTATGAAGGAACAGGGCACATCTTTCAGAAAGAAGTAAATTATGATAAAATAAAAGAGTTAAAAGAAAGATATGGAATTACTAAACCATTCATTTTTTATGTGGGTGTTTGGAGAAATCATAAAAATATAACAGGACTCATTAAAGCATTTGATATTCTGCGAAATAAATATAAATTAGATATTCAGCTTGTCTTAGGTGGGCAAGAAGATGCCTATTATCCAGAGGTTCGGGAAACGTGGGAAAAGTTGGAACTTACAGAACATATTATTCGTCCAGGATTTATTAAAGATGATGAACTTCCAATGTTTTTTAAGTCAGCAGAAGTTTTGGCTCGTCCGTCGTTTATAGAGGGATTTGCAATGGTTGATCTAGAAGCGATGAGCGTAGGAGTTCCTGTGGCGGCCTCAAACAGTAGTTGTTTGCAGGAGATTTTGGATGATGCAGCTTTGTATTTTGATCCATTGAATATTGAGAAAATGGCAGAAGTTATCAATAGGATTCTTACAGACAAAAAGTTAAGAGACGATTTAATACAAAAAGGTTTTAGGCAGTTTGGGAAGTTTAGTTGGGAGAAATGTGCTGGGGAGACGTTGGGGATATACGATGTAATTTCAAAATCAACAAACGCCGAACCTCTCCCTCAATCCCTCTCCTAGTCAGGAGAGGGATTGAGGGAGAGGTCGTGCGTACGTTGTGGGCGTACGTCGGTCGTTGTAGTCGCATCATTCTACTTTGAAAATTTTTACAAAAAGAATAGCCCGCAAGGTTTTTATCCTTAAACGGGCTAAATAGGGTTATTCCTTTACTATAGTTATCTTAATTTCTTTTTCGCTTATATTCTCGAAAGAGAAATTAATTTCTTCATTTGGATTGGTGTATCCTCTGATTGTGTCAGGTAATGACTGTTTTAGTTGATCCTTATCATCAGGAGTAGCAAAAAGAATCACTGATGCAGCGCCTAAACGAAGAAGATTAAGAGACATTCTTAGGCCTCCAGTAGACCCTGCTAGAGAGCCTATCGAAACGTGTTCCTTTTTCTCAGATAGTTTGATAAAAAGAACTAATTCATCCACGACTTTCACCTCCTTTTCTGTTAAATTTTTCAGTATCAGTGCAGTATAGCAGAAATACAGATAACTGTCAAGTCAAGCGATTAAAAAATTAAATATAATATAAACACCAATGTCATTTAGAGTAGATAAAAACAATATTCTCAAACAAATGTTTGATGTTCGCCCGACTAATAAGGCGGGAGATTTAGATGTACAGAAAATCATTTCTAGTGGGCAAGCAGTTGATTTAAGAGAAATAGAAAAAAATCGTAAAGATAAAATGCGACGATCTATTTTAGATCTTACTAACAATGTAGAGCAACCACAGTTTCAGAAAAAGATTGTTGAAGAAATATATCAAACAGAAAGAGATATTGCAAAAGTGGAAGCATTACGTTTCAAAGATTTTCATGAACAAATTAATGATGGGATAGAGGAAGATGCCAGAGATCCAGAGGTTTGTCTAAAAGAAGAGATTTATCTTAAAGAAATTGAAGATGAGGAATCTCTTTTTGAAAATTTTGAACAAAGTGTAGATAAAATTTCTGATATTTTTTCTCCAATTACTTCTTATTGGAAACAGTCATTGGCAATATTCGCAGTTGGATGTTTCTTAATAGCATCATCTATAGGAGTGCTGGCATTTTATCAGAAGGAGACTCAAAAAGTTGTTGATATCAAAGCGCTTTCAGCAAGTGGGGTAGCTATGCTTATGCAGGCAAAGGATAGTGCAGAAAATGCTGATTTTCAGAGTACAGTTAAACGTTTTGAAGAAGCATTTCAGTTTTTTGACAAAGCAAGAGATGAAATATCAATTCCAGAAAATTTAATTGCCAATCTCCCTAATTTAGTTGGTCAATCATCCACAGTTGCTTCGGGTGTAGATTTGATAGAAACAGGCAGACACATTTCTCAAGCTGGTGTAAATCTTTCAAAAGCAATCTTACCTTTATTTTCTCAAAAAGAGGAGATAAGAATAAATGAAGTGATTATCAATGCTCGATCTTTATTAGCTCAAACAATAATTGAGATTGAACAAGCCAGTGAAAAAGTAGAGAAAATTGATATTGCAAAACTCCCACCTGAAATTATGGGGCAGGTAATTATGCTCAAAAATATGCTTCCAGATTCTTTAGATATTATAAAGGAATACTCACAATATTTGGATGAAATATTTGCAATTTTAGGGAACAATAACCCACGTAAATATTTATTGCTTTTCCAGAATAATACAGAAATCAGGGCAACAGGTGGATTTATCGGTAGCTTTGGTGTTGTTGATGTTTTCCAAGGTGAAATTTCAAACTTGAAAGTTAATGATATTTACAGTTCAGCGTGGCAATTATTAGAGAAGATAGTCCCTCCACTCCCATTCAAAAAAGTGACAGATAAATGGAATATTTTTGATGCTAACTATTTTGCTAACTTCCCAACTTCTGCAAAAAAAGTTGAATGGTTTTATGAAAAAACTGGTGGACCAACGGTAGATGGAGTGATTACTTTTACGCCAAAAGTTCTCGGTGATCTCTTGCAAATAACTGGAGATATAGACATGCCAGAATATGAAACAAAGATAACATCTGAAAATTTTCTTAATATTTTACAATACAAAGTAGAAGAAGATTTTGATAAAGATGAGAATAAACCCAAACAAATTGTTGTAGATCTTGCAGAAAAAATATTAGATAAACTTATGAATTCAGCTCAAAATGATTGGACACAAATTTGGGAAACGCTTAAAGCAAGTTTGGAACAAAAGCATATTCTGGTATACTTTAATGATACGCAAGAGCAAAAAATGGCATCTATAAATAAAATTTCAGGAGAGATTCTCTCAAGCACTCAAGATTATCTTCAAGTAGTTCATACTAATATCAATGGATACAAAACAGATAGAATGATCAGTGAAAATGTAAATCATAAAATTGTTATTGCTGATGATATGTCTGTGACGGATACCGCTGTCATCACAAAAAAACATTCTGGAGGGAATACAGAATTTGATTGGTACAACAGACAAAATGGAGATTTTATTAGAATTTATGTTCCACTTGGAAGCGAATTAATTAGCGCTTCCGGATTTTCAACTGAAGAGATTTATTCAAAGACAAAAGATTTCTCAGATTTTACACATGACCCAGATGTAGAAAAGATAGAGCAAACTATGCGAAGAGACGAAGACAGCGGAGTGTTTATTTTTGAGGAATCAGGGAAAATAGTTTTTGCAGGATGGATGTATACGGAACCCCGGTCAACATCTAATGTTTCAGTCACATACAAACTTCCTTTTAAAGTTTCTGCGGACGACACTTCATATGATATACTTTATCAGAAACAGTCTGGACATCCGGGAAGTACATTGCAAGTTGAATCTGAAAAATTTGGGGATAATATAGAAAGTGCAACAATACATTTAATTAAAGATGGTTATTACAATATAGAATTATGATTAAAAAATTGCTCAACGGACAATCCAAAACAATCACATCCGCAGCAATTTTGTTAGGGATAGCGGCACTTGCTAGCAAATCTTTAGGGTTTATAAAACTTCGTCTACTATCAACAGTATTTACCACTCCAATCACAGATACCTTTTTTGTTGCAGTAAAAGCTCCTGATTTTATTTTCAACCTTCTTGTCCTCGGAGCAATTTCCGCATCTTTTATCCCTATTTTTGTAAGTTATTTAGATAAAAAAGACATTAAAGATGGGTGGGATTTTGTAAATGGGATTTTGAATTTTCTTCTAATATCCACAGCTATAATTTCCATAGTTTTCATAATTTTTGCTCCATTCATAGTTAGAATTTTGGCTCCGGGACTTGTTTCTGATCCTGAAAGATTTAATTTAACAGTATCTCTAATGAGGGTACTTTTTTTGTCTCCAATTATTTTTGCTGCATCCAGTGTAATGGGTGGAATTTTAAGATCTTTCAAAAGATTTTTGCTTTATGCTATTGCTCCAATTTTCTATAATGTTGGAATTATTTTTGGAATTGTTTTTCTATCAAAACCATATGGAATTTATGGGGTTGCGATCGGATCAATTTTAGGAGCATCAATGCACTTTTTAATTCAGTTCATTGGAGCGCTGGCACTTGGATTTAGATTCAAATTTATTCTTCCATTTAAGCATAAAGGAGTGACAAAACTTGCACGACTGATGGTCCCTCATGTAATGGGTATTGCAACAAATCAAGTTAATATTTTAGTTTTTACTTTTTTGGCATCACGTTTATTAAAAGGAGATATCACAATATTTAATTATGCAAATATAATTCAAAATCTTCCAATCGGATTATTTTCAATTTCATTAGCGTTAGCAGCTTTTCCTACTCTGGCTATTCTTGCAGCAAAGAAACAGAGAGAAGAATTTGCAAAAACATTTTCTGACACAGCGCGCCAGATTCTTTTTTGGATCATTCCAACAAGTGCAATTTTGTTTGCTCTTCGCGCTCAATTGGTCAGAGCTATTGTAGGAAGTAGAAATTTTTCATGGGAGGCAACAGTTGCTACTTATCAAACACTTGGTTATTTTGCTATCGGAATGTTCGCGGTCGGATTACTCCCTCTTTTATCAAGGGCTTTCTATGCTTTGAATGATACCATGACTCCTTTTTTAGCAGGATTGGTAAGTGTCGCCGTAAGCGTCGTCGGTGGTTTTTATCTCTCAAACAAAATGGGTGTGTCAGGATTGGGGATTGCTTTCGTCATTGCAGCAACTATCAACATGCTAATTTTATTGATCCTGTTAAAGATTCGTCTCAAAGATATTAAAATGGCTAGAATATTTAAGATGTTGGCAAAGATTCTACCAGCTACTGCTATTATGCTAATTGTGATACAAACTGTAAAATACTGGGTGGCCCCACAAATTGATATGCAAACTTTCTATGGGATAGCTTATCAGAGCTCACTTGCGGGAATGGCAGGAATTGCTGTATACTGCTCTGTATGCCTAGCATTGAAATGTGAGGAAATGATTACATTTTTACAAGCTCTTGGTAGGAGGATACATCTTAAGAAACCGGTCCAGGTGACTGAAATTATTGAGGATATTGATGAACAAAATTATTAACTTTTGTATTATTGCCCATATTGACCATGGGAAATCAACTCTTGCAGACAGGTTTTTGGAGATAACAAACACTGTTGACGCAAGGGTTTTTAAGGAACAGTATCTGGACCAAATGGATCTGGAAAGAGAACGTGGGATTACGATCAAACTTCAGCCTGTGCGAATGGACTATAAAGGATATATTTTGAATCTCATTGACACACCCGGACATGCAGATTTTGGATATGAAGTTTCACGAAGTCTAGCAGCAGTAGAAGGAGCAATTTTACTTGTTGATGCAACCTCAGGAATACAAGCTCAAACTTTGGCAAACCTCTATTTAGCTATTGATGAAAAATTGAAAATAATTCCTGTTATCAACAAAATAGATTTGCCAACTGCAAAACCACAAGAAACAAAAAAAGCATTAGTGGAACTCTTGGGAATAGACGAAAGCGAAATTCTTGAAATCTCTGCTAAAAATGGGATTGGGATTAAAGAATTATTAGATAAAATTATTGCAGACATTGAGCCAGCCGAAACTGCTAACGAAAAATCATTTCAAGCACTCATATTTGATTCCAAATTTGATTCATTCAAAGGAGTCATCGCATACGTTAGAGTAGTTCAAGGTGAAATATCAAGAAATGAAAAGTTTTATTTGAAGGTAGCTAAAATTAGAGGAGATGTTGTTGAAACAGGATATTTTTTACCAAATTTATCTCCAAAAGATAGATTGTGTGCAGGAGAAATAGGGTATGTTGCAACAGGGCTAAAAAATGTTGAAGAATGTAGAGTTGGGGACACATTAACAAAGGAGTCATGCAAAGATGAGGTAGAACTTCTAGAAGGATATTTGGAACCTAAGCCAGTTGTTTTTTCAAGCTTTTATCCAACAGATAATGGAGATTTTGAATCATTGCGAGATGCTATGGAAAAACTTAAGTCCAATGATGCGGCATTATTCTTTGAGCCAGAAACATCAAAAGCATTGGGTAGAGGATTCAGATGTGGATTTCTAGGACTTCTGCACATGGAAATTGTTTGCGAACGATTGAGGAGAGAATTTAATATTAGTATCATTGCTTCACATCCGACAGTAACTTATAAAATTACTAATTTATCAACAAATGTAGTTCAAACTATTTATTCGCCAGCAGACCTTGTTGAACAAACGAATATTAAAATAGCAGAACCATGGGCAAAAATTGAAGTTATAGCCCCCAAAGAATATATGGGAGCGATAATGAAATTACTAGAAGAAAAAAGTGGAATAATGCATGGAACATCTGTTTTAGATGATTCTCGTATTGTTTTATCATATGAGGTGCCACTTGCAGAAATCATTTCAAACTTCTATGATAAACTAAAGAGTATCTCATCTGGATTTGCCTCCATGAATTATGAAATTATTGATTTTAGAGAAGGCGATCTGATAAAATTAGACTTCCTACTTGCAGGAGAAGTAATAGACGCTTTCTCAAGAATTATTAACAGAAAACATTCTTTGAAGGAAGGAAAGCGAATAGTTGAACGATTAAAGGAAGAGGTGCCACGACAGAACTTTGTGATTTCCATTCAAGCAGCAATTGGAGGGAAAATTATCGCTAGAGAAAATAAATCTGCTTATAGAAAAGATGTGACAGCGAAATTATACGGTGGAGATATTACACGAAAAAGAAAACTTTTGGAAAAGCAGAAAAAGGGAAAGCAGAAAATGCGTCAGTTTGGAAAAATTAATTTATCTCAAGAAGTATTTTTTAATATCTTAAAAAAATAAACATGACTATCAAAAAATTTCTTATCCTTGTTTTTGTTGCAGTAACGGTGTTTGGAATGCTTGTGATGTTGCTCGCGCCGATGTTTTTCTAGGGGAAAATAAAAAGTGGGTAATAGAAAAGGCGATGTAAACTTTTACTAAATTTACATCGCCTAATACTGTGTCTAACACTTTACTATATTAGTATATCATCGGAGATCTAATAATTGACAACGAAATTTCTCCTCAAGATATTCCAATGTCAAAAGTTCAAACTGATCTGTGGAACGATCAAATCGCATCGCTTTTTCGAAAGCATTTTTGAAAAAATTGGAGTCTTTATGTTTTTCCGTGATTTCTTCTCTGAGTTTTTTTGACTTGAAGAAATTCATCGGTAAAACATGTAGGTCAACTTCTACGCCATCCAGCATTTGTTGGAGCTGGTCGTCATGGACTCCAAACCATCCACTCATGAACCACTGAAAGTTTTCTCCTAAATTTTCATACCAGTCGTTCATATGATGTTTGTTGGTCATACAGGGGAGAAAGTTGGAGAAATGCCCATTGTCAAATATCATCAAATCAATATCTGTCGGATCTTTCTTTCCTTCAGCGACTGATCCAAAAAGGATAACTTCGTAAATTTTCGGATCAAGACTATCGAGAGCTTCTTCCTTCAAACTTTCGCCCTCTTTTATATCAGCTTGTAGCTTGAAAAGTGAAAGCCACGAACCGAGACCCATATCTTTCACTGGTTTACACCGAAGTTCATTCAGCTTGATAAAAATTAACCTTGCGATTTGGTTTGCTTTTGTCAATAACTCTAATCTTTCCGCCATTTACTTATCTCCTTCTCGTTGTTAGTTGTTAAGGGGCATTCATTTATCAGCATTATGACTGATAAAATAGTATAGCATACTATTTAACTCATGTCAAGCTCGGCGACAAATAAATTAGTCCTTTCTATAGAAAGGACTAATTTGTATAACAAAAATCAAATTTCTATTCTTTTTTTATCGTTTTTGTGGTAAAATATGGTTAGTTAGCTGAAATATCCATTTTATGGGTTTATTCTGCTTACATTCCCTTTCCGAGCGATTATGACGGCGTAGCGGAGCTTATGCGGGTGCAAATTATTTTAAATATAAAGGCACGAAACTAAGAGATTTACAGTATGTTAAATAAATAGCTCAAAGACATTTGCGAAGGGTAAAAAATTATGACCAAACAAGCCCAAAACAATATGAACAAAAAGAAAAAAACAGGAAATATTATAATCCGCTCATCGGCCGCGGAGTACTTGGCATATGCGTCTGCAGTTGGCGGACAAGAAATAACAGTTGAACTACGTTATGAAGACGAAAACTTATGGCTTACGCAGAAACTTATAGCCGAACTTTATGGCGTGTCTGTGCCAGCAGTGAATCAGCATCTCAAAAAACTTATGGAAGATGGCGAAACTGACAGATCAGTTATTAAGAAATACTTAATAACTGCCACGGACGGAAAAACATACAATGTAGACCACTACAGTATTCAGGTTGTTGTATCGGTTGGGTTTAAGATAGAAAACGAACGAGCTGTACAGTTTCGCAAATGGGCACGAGAGATTGTCAAAGAATTTACTATCAAGGGTTTTGTAATGGACGACGAACGTCTGAAAAGTGGCGGAACTCTTCTCACTAAGCAATTTTTTGAAGAATTGCTCTCTCGTATAAGAGAAATTCGATTATCAGAGAGAAAATTTTATCAAAAAATTACGGATATTTACGCAACAGCGATTGATTACGACCAGACCGCAGAGGCGACTAAAAGATTTTTTGCGAATGTGCAAAATAAACTTCATTGGGCTATTCATGGGCAAACTGCCTCCGAAGTTATTGTGTCACGAGCAAGTGCTGGAAAGAATCATATGGGGTTGACGAATTGGAAAGATTCCCCGCATGGAAAGATTCAGAAATTTGATGTTTCTGTGGCAAAAAACTATTTGACAGAAAAAGAACTCTTTTCCCTTGAGCGCATGGTTTCCGCATACCTGGATATTGCGGAAGATATGGCAATGCGTCATATTCCTATGACAATGTCAGATTGGGCTGATCGGCTTGATCGATTTATCAGGATGACAGATCGGGAAGTTCTTTCCGATGCGGGCAGGGTCACGCACGAACTTGCCAAGGAATTTGCTGAGACAGAATTTGAAAAATATCGTATTGTGCAAGATCAATTATTCAAAAGTGATTTTGATCGTTTTGTACAGATAGAGAAAAAAGTAAAAAAAAATTAAAATCATAATTTAAAAATACTATGAAAACAACACTCAAAACCGATATCACTGTTAAAGATATTTGCAACAAAAAATAACAAAAAGACACAATGTTTAACACCTTCTACAAAAAACTAATTCTATTTACCGGAATCACTGTTTTTGCATTGCTATTTTTTGCAGCCAGAAAAGAAAGTGATAAAAACAAGCAAATTAGAGAAAATGTTAGACAATTAGAAGAAAAGATATTAAGCTTAAAACAAGAAGAAACGAGCCTTGCTGGACTTATAGAATTTTTTCAAACAGCAGACTTTAAGGAAAGGGAAATTAAACAACAGTTAGGTATGCAGAACCCAGATGAAAAAGTTATAGTGATCACACAAGACAATAATCCTGAACTTCAACATTCTGATGAAGAAAACAATCAACCAGAAAATAATTTAACAAAATGGTGGAATTTTATTTTTAATAATTAATTTATCGCCTTCGCTAAAAGCTTCGGCGTGTCAAAGGGAAACAGTATGAGAAGAATATTATATGTATCAACATTTATCGTTATCGTTGCGGCGGTTGTTATTTCAATCAATCAATTCAAGGGAGACAATAAAGATGTCGCTGTACTTGAAATCAACGGTGTAGAGATTTCTATGTCAGATTGGAGTGAGAACACACGAGCGAATATGCAATTTTATGAATCTAGTAAAAAAATAGATTTCAACGCTAACGATGGAGACAAAATGGAAAGACTTGTAAAAAAACAGGTCTTACAAGCAATGGCAGACGACGCACTAATCGCAAAACTTGTTAGCGATGCGGGAATTAGCATTTCAGAAAAAGATATTCAGGAAGAATTAGATAAGGTAGTTAAAAGCGTAGGCGATAAAGAAAATTTGGAAAATAATTTATCTACCGTGTTTGGATGGACAATAGAGGACTTCAAAAATAATGTTGTCAAAAGCCAGATTGCAGAACAAGCGCTAAGAAAATTTGTAAATAACGATACGACATTGAATGGAGATACTTATAGTAAGATGGAAGAAATTTTGGAACGAGCAAAAAACGGGGAAGACTTTGGAGAATTGGCAAAAGAATTTAGTGATTGCCCAAGTGGTGAAGCTAGGGGAAGCCTAGGACAATTTGCTAAAGCAGGAGATGATTTCCAGAATCAATATCCACACATGGTGACTCCTTTTGAGACAGCGACTTTTGCTCTTGAACCCGGAGAAATTAGTGATATAGTAAAAACACAATTTGGGTATCATATTATTAAACTCACAAGCAAAACGATTGATGATTCAGGCGTTCCAGTAGCAGAAGCTAGCCACATACTTTTAACAATTACAGGATACGATGATTGGTTTTCCAAGAAAAAGCAAGAAGCAAATGTGGTTGTTAATCTTGATGAGTTTGTATGGAATAGTGAAAATGGGACAATAGAATTTATCAGTGAAACGATGAGAGCGTTTGAACAGGAGAA
>CAYZDR010000004.1:0-13752 GCA_964477425.1 uncultured Candidatus Saccharibacteria bacterium | reverse complement strand
AAAATGGGACAATAGAATTTATCAGTGAAACGATGAGAGCGTTTGAACAGGAGAAAGAGGCGGTACTGGAGGGATAGAGAATTAAAAATGTAAAAATTGTTTATGATAGAATATAACAGTTTATTCGTTAAAGATAATAGAATTAAGAATTAGGAATTAAGGGATACGACGTTGCATGACGTTGATCCATAGTTTGTTTTTCTATTCTTAATTCTATATTCTTAATTCCTAATACTTCGTTCGTTGCGAGAGTAGTTTAGTGGTAAAACACAAGCTTCCCAAGCTTGCAATGGGAGTTCGATTCTCCTCTCTCGCTCAAATAAAGTTTTTAAAACATGGGAGTTTGCGAAGCACCCCGCCGAATGGCTGGGGCGATTCTCCTCTCTCGCTCTGTTAAAAAACTATGAAAATAATATTTATAAGAGGATTGCCCGGAACGGGCAAAACAACAATTGCAAATTTATTAAAAACAGAACTATCTGTAAAAGTTATTTGTGTAGATAATTTTAAATTAGAAGCAGTTTCGAATGGAGCTAATGTTAAAGATTCCAGAAAAATTGCTTACAAAAAGACGTTGGAGGTTTTAGAATTATACATAAAGCAAGATCCACAGTATATTATTGTTGAAGAAATTATTTATAATTCATTATTTTTTGATCAGTTACAAACATTCGTAAAAAATAGTAATTCGGATGCTTACTGGTTCCGAATTGAAAGACCGTTAGAAGAATTATTAAAAATTGAATCTGGGAGAAATCGCAAAGTAAAGAATACAAGAGAAAATTTTATGGAACTCAATGAAGGGATGGATAACATTAAAATTAAGAAAGAGATTTTTATTCGGAATGATGACATAGATCAAACAATAAAAGAAATTACAAAGTATATGGGCTAAATACACAGACAATTAAACAAGGAGGGAAATTATGCAAACACAGACATCATTATCATTAGTGGTATTAAAAAAACGACCTTATAAAAAACCGTTTTTGCAAAAAGAAAAGGGAATGAATTTTCCGATAAAAATAATCAATGAAGCTGGAAAAGGTGTTTGCAAACAGTGTTCAGGATGTCATGGATGTAGGTAGCTAGCTAGCTCATAGAAGGCTTTGCCAAGTTTGCAAAGCCTTCTAGTACTACAAAAATTGACATACAACATTATGTATGCTATATTGTTATCAGTAGATAATATGTATTTTGACAATAATATCAGTCTTTGGAGGGTAAAAGATGAGATTATCAAGGTTTGAATCAATCTATAGCCTCAAAAAGGCTATAGAAATAAGAATGTATTTCCATGATAAAAATGTAATTGTTGTGGATTTAGATGGAGTATTAGCAGGTGGGGAAGAAAGGACTCCAAATGAAAGGGGAATTAATGCCTTAGAGTTACTCTACAACGCTGGATATTCATTCGTTTTGTGGACAAGGGGATCGAATGCAGAAAAAGATGTTGATCTTTTTATCGCTGAAAATAATTTGTCTTGTATCTTTGAACTCGTGATTTGCAGCGAAAATTACACAGTGGGAAAATACGATAACCGTGAAATTGCAACTAGGAAGGATTTTGAGAAGGTTGTAAATTCAACCATATGGCTAGATTTACAAGAACGAAATAAGATACTAAATGAGATTAATATTCTTACGCAAAATTTCGAATATTTTCGTTACAAAATACCCAAATTGTTCTTTGCGAAATATGTCATGATTGACGATGACTTACGTGGAACAGTTATAGATACTAAAACTTGTAAATTAATTGTTCCAGAAAAATATGTTCCTGAGCGCATATGCAAAATTAATACTTTCACAGAAAAATACGTGGAAGCCATTCAGAAATACTTTATAAAAAGTAATGGGCTAATCGGTTAAACTGATTAGCCCATTTTTATTTGGTATTGTCAGAAAATTATAGTGTCCCTCATAGAGCCCTCATAGGGGACACTATGACAAAAGACGCATCTGCTGGGAATGCGCCTTTTTTGATTGCAAACAACTCTAGTTGTTTGCAATCATACTATAAAAATCTGTTTTAATTTTTTCTCTAATAGCATCAGCAAAATCTCTCCTTTCTGAAGAAAGACCATTAACTTGTAAAAAAAGTTCAGTAATATCCCTTAAACATATCACTAAACACGTCTGCAATTCCTTATTAACAATCATTATATCTGGTTCAAGAGCACAATATTTTTTACAAATTTCGTCATCTGGGCATTTTAGAATCTCTAACTCTACTCCTGCCTGTTTTGCAATATCTTTGATATCTTCTCCAAATATATCACTTAAGGGAATTAGTTTTGTACCACTTGGAATTTGAAATGAATCCTTTTTTGCATTAACATATATGCTAATCTTTATTTCCATTTTTACCCCTCCCCAGATAAAAAGATTTTTGTTATTCAAAGCTTCAAAGAACTACATAAAGGAACTAAAAACTACGTTACTTTTACTATAAACCTTTCCCAAAACTTGTCAATAAGACGTAAAATTGGTAGAATATTAGTATGGATATTAGAAAACTACATGCGGAGATTTTATCAGTAATGGACTGCCTTTGACTTCGCTCAAAAAAGAGCGATTCTTTCAGATTTAAACACAAAATCTCAAGATCCTGACCTTTGGAAAAATCCAGAAAAAGCTAAAAAAACACTTGAAAAATTAGAAAAAATCTCAAAAGAAATCACATTTTGGGAAGGACTTGAAAAAGAAGCATCGGATTTAATGGAAATGCAAGAGTTGGCAGAGCAAGACTCATCTGCAAAATTACAAGAAGAGATAGACCAGAAAATATCAGAATTAGAAAAATTTTTTGGAGAGCATAAACTCATCGCCCAAATGCATGGCAAATATGACAAACGAAACGCTATTTTAGCTATCCATGCAGGAGCAGGTGGAGCAGACGCTCAGGATTGGGCTGAAATGTTACTAAGAATGTATTTAAGATTTTGCGAAAAGAGAAATTGGAAAACGAACATTTCAAGCAAAACAGATGGTGAAGAAGCTGGAATCAAAAGTGTGTATATTGAAATAGAAGGCGAGTATGCTTATGGCTATTTGAAATCTGAAAAAGGGGTACATCGGTTAGTAAGATTATCACCATTCAATGCCAACAATTTAAGACAAACATCATTTGCTTTAGTAGAAATTTATCCAGAAGTAGAATCCGAAGAAGTAAATATTGAAGAATCTGATTTGGAAATAGGGACATTTAGATCATCTGGCCCGGGTGGACAAAGTGTTAACACAACAGATTCAGCTATTCGCATCAAACATAAGCCATCAGGAATTGTCGTTTCATGCCAAACAGAAAGAAGTCAGATACAAAACAGAAAATCAGCAATGACAATCTTGAGAACAAAATTACTTGAATTGCAAATAAAGAAAACTGATCAGGAACAGAAAAGTGCAAAGGGGCAACATATTTCAGCAGAATGGGGAAATCAAATCCGCTCATATGTTCTACACCCTTACAAACTAGTCAAAGACCACCGAACGGGAGTTGAAACTGCAGACACTGAAGCTGTGTTAGATGGAAAATTAGATATTTTCTTAAAATAATAAAAATATAAAAGTTCTGAAAATTAAATGATAAAATTTGAAAATATAACTAAAGTATATCCTAAAAAAGTAGTATCTCTTGACCATGTTTCCCTGACAATTTTGGATGGGGAGTTTGTTTGTTTAGTTGGTCAAAGCGGAGCAGGGAAATCTACACTTTTGAAAATGCTAACTGCTGAAGAAAACCCAACAGAGGGAAGAGTTTTTTTGGGAGATACTGAGGTGTCTAATTTATCAAGTGGTGAACTGCCATATTTAAGAAGACGTATCGGAGTAGTTTTTCAAGATTATAAACTTCTACCTAAAAAAACAGTAGCTGAAAATATTGCTTTCGCTTTAGAAATTTCTGGAGAAAAAGGAAATATCATTAAAGAAAAAGTATCCCAAGTTTTAAGATTAGTCGGACTAACTTCAAAAGCAAATAGCTTTCCACAAGAAATGTCTGGTGGAGAAAAACAAAGAGTTGTAATTGCACGTGCACTCATTCATGAGCCAGAACTAATTATCGCAGATGAACCGACTGGAAATTTAGATCGCATCAACGCACAGGAAATTATTCAACTTCTCTTGAAAATTAACAGTTTAGGGAATACAATTATCCTTGCTACACATGACAAAGAAATTGTGGATCATATTGAAAAGAGAGTGATATCACTTAAAAATGGAAAAGTTGCTAGTGATAAAATGGGAGGAAAATACGTAATTTAATATAAATAAGACTTATGCGTTTGAGTACAGTTCAAGGAAAACGCGAGGAACGGAAGAAACGTATTGATAGATACGTTGATGAGTACCGCAGCGTTTGACGCAGAAGTGTGCCAAACGCGTAAGTCTTAATCAAAATATGAAAATAACAAACTTTTTTAGAGTAATTCGCAGGGGTATTAGCAGTTTTCAAAGAAATGGCTGGCTTAGTGTTGCAACAATTAGCATTATGACCATTGCCCTTGTTGTCGCTGGATCTCTGTTCGTGGTAAATGATTTGGCAATGACTGTAACACAAGAATTTCAGGATAAAATTGACATCAGCACATATTTCAATGAAGATGCTCCTGAAGCTCAAGTTTTGGAAACAAGAAAATTTATTCTTGAGAATCCAAAAGTTAAGAGTGTTGAATACATCTCAAAACAGGAAGCATGGGAGACATTCAAAGAGAACCACCAAGATAATGAGGTGATCACAAGCTCAATTGAAGAGGTTGGAAGCAATCCGCTGTATGCTACTCTCAATATTAAGGCGTTCAACTCGTCAGACTATCCAGATATAGCTGCAATGGTGGGGAAAAGCAATTTTTCAGAGTATATTCAGAAAGTTAATTATGAGCAGAACAAAACTGCCATAGAGAGATTCTCTTCTATCATATCTGCCATCACAAAATCTGGCCTCTTTACAGCTATCTTTTTATCCATTATTGTGGTTCTAGTAACTTTCAACACAATCCGTATAACGATTTATACTCACAAGCAGGAGATTGAGATCATGAAGTTAGTAGGTGGTAGTAATTGGTTTATTAGGGGTCCATTCATTGTTGAAGGTATTTTGTTTGGAGTCTTTTCGGCCGTCGTATCTATGTTTTTATTATACCTAGGAATATTTATCATCTCTACTCGTCTCACAAGCTTTCTCCCAAGTTCAGATCTGATCAATTTTTACATGAGTAATTTTTGGCCATTTCTCTTCATGGAAATAGGGATTGGTGTAGTGTTAGGGGTAATTAGTAGTTTTATTGCGATTAGGAAGTATTTAAATGTGTAGATAGAACGAATAGACACTAATGTAGAACGAATGCTCACGAATAACTAATACGACGATGTCTGTCGTCGTAGATTGATAATTGTTCATTGATCATTGCACATTGAATTCGGGGATCGTCTAATGGTAGGACGACTGGTTCTGGTCCAGTTAATCGGAGTTCGAATCTCTGTCCCCGAGCCACAATCAATTTACAATGTACAATTATCAATGATCAATTGAAAATATGAAATTATTTTTAGCGTCGGCATTAGACAAAACAATTCAATTAGTTTTAGATAGATTACCAAAAATTGATAGAAAATATCAGGTTCTTTTTGTTGCTAATGCAGCAGAACCTTATGAAGGAGATAAATGGTGGGTTGAATCAGACAGAAAGGCTTTTATAGATAACGGTTTTGATGTCGTAGAAATAGATCTTAGTAAAATATCTAAAGATGAATTTATTTCATATTCAAAAAATGCTGATATTCTGCATGTGTGTGGTGGAAGTCCTCTGTATTTTCTTTCACTAGTCAATAAAAATAAAGAATTAAAAAATTGTATTATCAATATTATTAAAAAAGAAGAACTGATATATACTGGAACTAGTACTGGATCAATGATTATGGCAAATTCATTAGAACCTGATAAACATAGCAAACTTGACGAAGAAGAAACCGAGCTTGCAGAAAGTTTATCTGATTTTAGTGGTTTTGGATTAGTAGATTTTCTGATTATGCCTCATTGCAATCAACTAGAATTTGCTGATAGTAATAAGGATGTTGTAGAACATATGCATAAATATAGTATTCCCTTTATAATGATTCATGATCATCAATTAGTTTTTGTTGAGAATAATAAATTTGAAATTTTGTCTGTTTGATTATTGAGTAGCTAGACTAATTTTATGGATAAAAACCAACAAATATCTCAGAATGCGGTAGATTATGTTAAATATGCCCAATAAAAATAAAAAAATTATACTCAACAACAATTTTACAGAATTTTTACTTTATACTACTCCCAATGGAAAAGTAAATGTGGAAATTTTTTTACATGATGAAAATATTTGGCTTACACAAGCAAGAATTGCAGAGCTTTTTGGTGTAGATAGGAGTGTTATTACAAAACACCTTAAAAATATTTTTGATAGCAATGAATTGTCAAAAAATGTGGTATGTGCAAATTTTGCACATACTGAATACGGTGCTATTAAAAGAAAACAAGATAAAGATTATATTTCTGATTTTGATAGAGAAGTTAAAAGATTATTGAGATAGGAGATTATGAATAAAAATCAACAAATATCTCAAAATGCGATGGATTATGTTAAAAAGAATTACAAGGAACTGATAAAAAAATTTGTTGGTGAAAATGTTGTTAAAAAAGAGGAAGAATCTATCTCAATCTTTATGGCAGGTTCCCCCGGAGCTGGAAAAACAGAAATTTCAAAAAATTTAATGGAAATAATTGGGAAAAGTAAATCTCCTAAAGATATTTTAAGAATTGATCCTGATGAAATAAGAAATTATCTACCTAACTATAATGGTACAAATGCTAATTTGTTTCAGGCTGCCTGTTCTATCGGAGTAGAAAAAATACATGATTTTGCGCTAAAAAAGAATTTAGATTTTGTATTAGATGGCACTTTTTCAAATTACAGTAAAGCTTGTTCCAATATTGAACGCTCAGTCAATAAAAATAGGGAAATATCTGTAATTTACGTATATCAGGATCCACTAATTGCATGGGGATTCACAAAGAAAAGAGAAAAACTAGAAGGTAGACGAGTTCCTAAAAAATCTTTTATTGATCAGTTATTTTTGGCGAAAGAGAATATAAATAAGATTAAAAATAAATTCGGTAATAAGATTGTTATTTATCTAATTGAGAAAAATCTAAAAACAAAAAAACGACAATTTGAGACCGATATCAACGATATTGATAAATACATTCAAATAGAGTACACTGAAAAAGATTTAAACAAGCTAATAACATAATAAATATGCGAAATACTACTAAAAAATCTAATGGTTTAAAAACAATGGCGAAGATTAGTCCATTCGTTGATTTTTTCAAAAATGCTTCTTTAAAAAAGAAACGAGAAGTTTTTGAAAAAATAATCACAGGAGCAAACGAAGATCAGCGAAAAGTCTTGAGGGAATACGATAAAAAATTTCCTAAATAATAATTTTATAATTAACCAAAAAAACTATGTCAAAAACAATAGAATCAAAATCAGTTACAAAAAATACTGATTCAGATAAGATAAAATCACAATTACAGAAATGGGCACACGAAGGAACAAAAGAAAGCATCGCTAAAATTCAAGGGCTTCAACTAAAAACGATGGATAAAAATTTAATTCTTTATATTCAACTAGCATACGAAGAAGCTTGTTTGTTTTATTATGGTCCGAGCAACGAAAAAGAGGAAAAAGAATTTACATTAGCAAGAATGATAAACAAAAGAGAAAAACAACTGCTAGATATGACATGCGAATTAAACAATCTTGATGACAAATTAGAAAAATTGAAATTAAATGAAGAGGTGCATAAACGAGTCATGAAAAATAACAAAAACCATAAAGACTGGCAATATAATTTCAGCCCAGATTTTGTAGGTGTAATCAAAAACGAGAAAAAAGAACTTCTAGATTCGTTAAAATATGAAAGCGAATGGGTTGAGGAAGCAAAAAAGATGATAACAACTGAAAAATATAAAGATATCCCATATGCAGTTTTTGATTTTATCCATCCTGATTTTGACGATGATCTTGATTACGACGAAGATGATGAAGACTACGATGAAACTATTTGTCCATATTGCGGGAATGATAATACTGAGGAAATATAGGAAAATGATTATTTTTCAATTACAGACATGACTAAGTTTTAATCTTATGGAATTCCATAAGATTAAAAATGAATACATCGTTGTTACGTAGCATGCTACGTAACACGACAAAATAAAATCCTCGTTATGGGGGTTTTATTTTTTGACTTTCTAACCAATTTTGATACACTAAACTATATTCAAATTAAACAAACCCCATGAAAAACAACAAATACATATCCGATAACTTTTTCGGGAAAATGGACAAATTAGGATTGGCTTTATCTTACGGTGATGTGCGACTAAAAACACAGCATTCTGACATCGTCCCAGCAGACGCAGTTCTAAAAACCCGCTTTTCTAAAAATGTCACTCTCAACTGTCCACTTATCAGCTCACCGATGGACACTGTTACTGAACACAGAATGGCGATCGCTATGGCAAAACAAGGAGGCATCGGAATTATTCATCGTAGCTTATCCCCGAAAGAACAAGCAAGAGAAGTAGGTAAAGTTAAATTCCATCTAAATGGACTTATTAAAAAACCCATTACAGTTGATACTGCTATGACGATAAGCGATGTTGAGAAAATCATTCAGTCAAAACATTATAATTTTCAAAGTTTTCCAGTCATCAATAAAAACGATAAACTACTCGGCATCCTAACTGGGACAGACTTTGATTTTTGTATAGATCAGCAGAAAACTGTCAGTGAAATCATGTCAAAAAAGATTGTTACAGCTCAAGGAGAAATTAGCATTGAAAACGCATTTAAGTTTATGCAAGAGAATAGAAAGAAGACACTTCCGCTCATTGATAAAAATGGCAAACTAATAGGACTATACATTTTCTCTGACGTAAAACGTATTATGACCGACGGATCTGCTGTTTATAATTTAGATAGAAATGGAAACTTGCGAGTTGGAGCTGCCGTGGGAACAGGAGAGGATACTTTAGAAAGAGTAGAATTGCTTACAAAGAAAAAAGTAGATGTAATTGTTATTGACACAGCGCATGGTGATTCTAAAAAAGTTTTAGACACTCTGAAAAAGCTCAAAAAAAGATATTCAAAACTTGATGTCGTAGTTGGAAATGTTTCTGAGGCAGAATCTGCAAAAAAATTATCTAAAGCTGGAGCAGATGGGATTAAAGTTGGACAAGGGCCAGGATCAATTTGCACAACAAGAGTAATAGCAGGAATTGGTTGTCCACAAGCGACGGCTGTATATAATTGTGCAAAAGCATTAAGAAGTTCTAATGTCCCTCTATGCGCAGATGGTGGGATCAAATATTCTGGGGATATTACAATTGCATTGGGAGCAGGAGCAGATTCAGTGATGTTGGGAAATCTTTTAGCAGGGACAGAAGAATCTCCCGGAGAAACGATAATGACCCCAAATGGACCAGTTAAAAGATACCGTGGGATGGGATCGCTGGGAGCGATGGAAGAAAGTCAGGCATCCAGAGAAAGATACGGGCAAACAAAGAATGAACAGCAAAAACTTGTCCCAGAAGGAGTTGAGGGGATTATTCCTTTTAGAGGGAAAGTCGGTGACACAATTGATCAATTATTAGGTGGGCTACGAAGTGGAATGGGGTATATTGGAGCTAAAAATATCCAACAATTGAAAGAAAACGCTGATTTTTACAGGATTTCTGGTTCTGGGCTCAACGAATCTCATCCACACGATATAAAGATAACGAAAGAAGCGCCTAATTACAGAAGATAATATTTGTAATAAGGAAAAAAGCATTTATGGATTTGATGCCTTTTTTTGTGGTATAATACATTTATGAAGAAATCAACAAAATATGAAAACTTAATAAGCCAAATTAGACAAAGCAACCTACTTTTTGATGAACCTTTGGCAAAATATACCACGATTAAGATAGGTGGACCAGCAGATGTATTTTACAATGCTCAGAATACTTTTGATTTTTTGAACATCATAACAGTCTGTCGTGAACTGAAAATTCCATTTTTCATTTTGGGAGGTGGAAGTAATTTAATTATTAGTGACGACGGTTTTAGAGGAGTTGCTATCAAAAACAGTAATAGTATTGTTCAGAGAATTGATGATAAACGTGTTGCTGTAGGGAGTGGAACACAGAATGGTGAACTTATAAAAAATCTTGTTAAATTTGAACTTTCTGGATTAGAATTTCTTGCTGGCATTCCGGGAACAATCGGTGGAGCAATTAAAAAGAATGCACGTTTTAGACATCCCGGAAATCAGAAAAATCAATTAACGCATGATTTTATTGAAAAAGTTTTAATTCTAACATCTGACAATAAGTTAAAGTGGATTGACAAAAGTCAGATAAAGGCGGAGAATAAGGCTATCATAGTAGCCGTTCTTTTTAAGCTAAAGAAATCTTCAAGCGAACTTATAAAAACATCTATCAAAGAACAGCTCACATGGAGGGCAACGGAAACTTCAAAACAACCAAGTCTGCCAAGCCCAGGATGTATATTTTCAAATCCATCAGATAAAAATAACTATCCAGCGGGAAAAATGATCGATCTATGTGGCCTAATTGGAACACGAATAGGGGATGTTGAAATATCTAAAGATCACGCCAATTGGATTGTAAATTTGGGAAATGGGAAAGCATCTGATGTCATGGCTATCATAGAAATATGTAGGAAAGAAGTTAAAAGGAAGTTTGGAGTTGAGTTGGAGTTGGAGGTAGACGTTGTATAAACAACGCTGTCTGAACCTGGATTAAGTAGGATTTCTCAGATTTTCAAGATTCAGGATTACGAGATTCGTTCGTCGTGCGACGACACGGGCAATGTAGGGGTGAAATCATATTTTCACCCTCGTCGTCAGTCGTTACGACGTCGGTCGGTCGTCGTCAATCCTGTAATCTTGAATCCTGTTTAATCTTTATAATCTCACTTAATCCAGGTTCAGACAATTAATAATTAAGCCGCCTACGCTTTTCAAGCTACGGCGTGCCAAGGAAGGAGTTTATATGAACGTACCAATATTTACGCCGATGAATATATTCTGGGGAATTTTGATTTTCGCTGTCGTTGTAATTCTATCATCAATCAAACAGATTGATGAATTTCAAAGAGGGGTAAAATTTACACTAGGAAGATATAGTGGGATTATGCAACCTGGATGGAGATTGATTTTTCCGATATTTCAAATGTATAAAAAAGTTGACTTGAGAGTGCGTGTAGCAGATGTCCCAAGTCAGGAGGTTATAACTAAAGATAATATTTCTGTTAGAGTTAATGCTGTAACTTATTACAAAATTGTTGAAGCAGATAAAGCTGTCCTTGAAGTTAAAGATTTCCCACATGCAATTGGACAGTTTGCTCAAACAACTATGAGAAACATCGTTGGGCAAGTTGACCTAGATGACTTTCTATCCAAGACAGATGAGATTGCTGAAACGATCCGAATCATCGTGGACAAGGCAACTGACCCATGGGGGATTAAAGTTGAACGAACAGAATTAAAAGATATTACATTACCAGAAGAAATGAAACGAGTTATTGGGAAACAAGCAGAAGCGGAAAGAGAAAAGAGGGCTGTGATCATCAAAGCGGAAGGAGAAGTGATGGCTGCAAACAATATGGCACAAGCAGCAAGGACTTTAGCAAGTTCTCCGGGTGCTCTTCATCTGAGAACTTTACAATCTATAAACGATTTGAGCTCTGATCAATCTAATACAATCATTTTTGCGATGCCATTAGAAGTATTAAGAGCATTTGAAACGTTTAACGACAAGAGATAAAGATAAAAAGAAAACACGACACACGACCTCTCCCCCCGACCCCTACTCCTAGTCAGGAGAGGGGAGCTATCTAAATCAATTATCAATGTACAATTAACAATTATCAATTAACGACAACGGTAACGAAAGTATCTGTCGTCGTCATTGATCATTGTACATTGATAATTGAAGATTGATTCTCTGGGGAGAGATTGAGAGAGAGGTCGTGCGTCATCGTCCGTAATTGATCATTGTTCATTGTACATTGTACATTGGATCACGTGTCCATTCAAAAAATCCCTTCCACTAACAACATTCTTTCCAGCAACCTGGATTTTTTTTATCTCCAAAACTTCATTCTCCCCACACACTACAAACAATCTTTTCTCACACCCAAACAATGTCCCGTTTTTAATTTGATATTTGATATTTTCCGCCCTAGGCGGATCAGCCTTGGGCTGAGATATTTTTTTTGATCCGCCAGCGGGCGGATGGATTTTGAAATTTTTGTCATCTTGGACACTGCATAATAAAATCTTAACTCTGATTTTTTCTTTCCCAATATTCACCATCCCATAAGCTCTTGGATAAACTCCTCTAACAAAACTATTTATTTCCTCTGCAGATTTATCCCAATTAATTTCATAATCTCCTGACTTCAAAATTTTCGTATAAGTCGCTTCTGTGTCATTCTGTTTTACAGGTTTTATTTTTCCAGTAATCAATGCAGGCAAAACATCGTTCAACATTTCAGATCCTAACTCTGACAATTCTTTCAACAATGTTTCATAATTATCATCTTCACTAATCTCAAGACTTTGCTGTTTTAGTATATTACCTGTATCCATCCCTGCATCCATCAGTATCAACGTAGTCCCAGTTTTTTTCTCCCCATTTACAATAGCAGTTTGAATTGGTGATGCCCCACGATACTGTGGGAGTAGGGATCCATGAACGTTTATACTGCCATGCACTGGAATAGATAGGACAGACTCTGGGATTATTTTCCCATAAGATGCAACTATAGATACATCTATAGATGTATCTATTCTAAATTTCTTTAATTTATTTTCAAAATCATTATCTAACTTTTCAGGTTGTAGAACTGGAATATTTTTCTTTTCAGCTATTTGTTTAACAAGTGGGGAAGTGATTTCTTTTTTTCTCCCAACAGGCTTGTCTGTCTGAGTAACAACAGCAACAATATCAAAATTATCATTTTTTAATAATGATTCCAAAATATTTTCAGCAAATTTTGATGTCCCCCAAAAGACTATCTTAATCATCGAGTTACCTCCGAGTTATCTCTGAGATTTTCTTTATCTATAAATAGTACGCCGTCTAAATGATCATACTCGTGTTGAATCGCACGTGCAAAAATTCCATCTGCCTTAATTTTGATTTTCTTCCCATATCTATCCCATGCAGATGCAACAACTTTTGCAGGTCTTTTTACGTTTAAAAAAACCCCGGGAAAACTTAAACATCCTTCTTCTTCAATAGCTTCTTTTTTAGATATTTTCTCTATTTTTGGGTTCACAAAAACATACCCTTTGCCATCCAAATCTATAATAAATAATCTCAACAATTTTCCAACTTGTGGAGCTGCAAGTCCAACTCCTCCCTTTCCCACACGCATAATAACGAACATCTGATCAATTAAATCCTGTATTTCTTTGTCTTGCAAATTCAAAACTGGCTGAGATTTCTGTCTCAACTTCTTTTCATCATTTTTAACTATTTCTAATTTCTTCTTCATATCTACTAATATAGACTATTTCCACATAAAATTCAATGCCACAGATGTTGTGCCACAGATGTTGAAAGGGAGCTGCTAGGGCTCCCTTTTTTGATCTTTAGACTTTTTTACCACGCTAATTCCTCGACTGCCC
>CAYZDR010000003.1:29326-31507 GCA_964477425.1 uncultured Candidatus Saccharibacteria bacterium | reverse complement strand
GATGTTATATTAAGATAAAATTATTAAAAGTAAGGATAGCGTTTTATTAAATATAGATTGTCCAACGAGTAGGGAGAGGGGTTGGGGGTGAGGGTCGGCGTCCGTCGTGTCCGTCCGTCCGTTTGCACATTTACCTGTTTACATGTTAAAATGACTACATGAACATAAGTGATTCAAAATTTTGGGAAAGTGCTGGGCTTATTGTAATCGTTGCTGTATTTATTGTAGGAGCAGGAATAGCTACTTTTCAAATTGGGAAACTTTCGCTTGATAAAATCTCTGATAGGACTGTAGCGAGCGTAGAAAAAGCATTAGAAAACTCAAAAATAGAATTAAGCAACCAGATGAAAGATAGACAGAAAGAATTGCTAAAAATGCCTGCATATGAAGCTCCATTTCTGGGAGAAGAAGATGCTCATGTTGAAGTTGAAGGATTTTTTGACTTTGCCTGCCCATACACAAAAGTATTTTTTGATGACTTTCCTCTTCATGCTAAAAAAAATCTCTTAAAAGGAGGAGATGTAAAACTGTACTTTAGAAACTTCCCCGTCCTTAATGAAGATTCACAAGTATTAGCACTGTCTGCAACATGTGCAGGAGAACAAGGAAAGTTTTGGCAAATGTCAGAACTATTATTAACAAATCAGGATGAAATCAGAAGAGACATTGGAGCTGTCACAAATTATGCCAATTCAATCAATTTAGATATGGATCTATATGATTACTGTATTGAAAACAAGAAATATATGGATCATATCTTACAAGATTCAGCTCGCGCAGAACAATTTAACATAAAAAAAATGCCTGCATTTGTAATCGATGGGCAACTAGTTAGAGAAGGAATACCGACGGATGGGGACGTTGAACGTTGGAAAAGATAAATAACATTGAAAATTAATAATCATACATAAGGACTCAAAATTTTGAGTCCTTATTTTAGTTATGTCTTACTTATATGATCGTTTATATATGATTTGCCTTACTCTTTTCAAAAACGACCTATGGAGAATACTCTTTTATTTCAACTAGAATACCTCTTAGAACTTCCGTAATTTTTTCATCTGTTGCACCTGTACGATCACAAGTATCTTCTAGTATATCTCCCCAATCGCTAATTTTATTTCTTAATTTTATTTGACTTGCATCCTTAATAACATTATTAAAAACTAAATCGCAGTAAGTACTATGAGTTTCTCCAAAAAAAGAGTTAGAAGCTTCTTTTGTAACTGTGGTTAATACAAATACGAAACTTTTTGTTTTCTCATCTAACAACTCCGATATATATTTCTTTTGTTCTTCATTAGGAGAATAAGGGGCACTCTCAATAGTATTGCTAATAATCACTGTATGAATTTCGCTATTTTTAAATATTGCATTGATATTATCCATAAATACTGTTTCAGTCTCCTCTGAAAAACGATTATCTTTATCAAAAATATGTTTATCTTTATTTAAAGAATACTCATCAGATTTTTCAGTTTTGGTATCTTTTGTCTTACTTTTAGTTTTACTTATACACTTAAAGTTTTCACATATATATCCATCTTTACACGCAGAATCATCAGATAAATTTTCTGGCCAAGAATTACATTCAACACAAATAGCAGTTTCTTGAAGTTCTTGCCCATCAGAGTTTGTTGGCATTATTTTTAAACATTTAGTTTTACCTTTTTTACAGTTCTGGCATTCTTGATTACAGTCATTATTTGTACTACATAATGGGAATTCATTAGCTATATCAGCTGATGTTTTACACATATAATTAAAGCAAAATTCATTAGCGTTTGAACAACCAACAATTCCAAACGTATCATACATACATTCTTTTTCTATACAAGTAGTGTCTTTACAAAAACTTTTATCATTACAATCTCCATTATTAAAGCAAGATTTACTGCTAAAAACCAGCCATCCAATTATAATAATTGAAACAACTATTGCCCCTACTCCAAAAGCAACAATTGAAAATTTATTAATTATTTTCTTGATTTGATTTACTGGATTGGTTGATTGCACCACTTGATTAAACGCTTCACTAATTTCATCTGTATTATACCCTTGTTGAACTAGAGAGTTATATAGTTGCTCATGAGTAAAACCTTGAATTTCATTCTCCTTAATCCAAGCCACTATTTGTTGATTGACCATATATTTTTATACTTTATATTTATATTTATATTT
>CAYZDR010000003.1:25431-29226 GCA_964477425.1 uncultured Candidatus Saccharibacteria bacterium | reverse complement strand
TTTATATTTATATTTATATTTTACCACATATAGATGACTAAATACAAAGTGTGGATAAATATTGCTAGTATCTCGCCAACGGGTTCTTCGCCCCCCGTACTTCAAAATGAAGGTGTGTTCCAGTTGATCTTCCTGTGTTCCCCATCATTCCAATGACTGTTCCTTGGCTGACATCCTGTCCTTTTGTGACTAAAATTTTACTTAGATGACCGTAGAGCGTAACAACACCATTTGGGTGTTGTATTTTTATATACTCCCCATATCCACCATTATATCCTGATCCATCAGCTAAAATAACTGTTCCAGCAGCTGCAGCATAAATCGGTCCACCTTTAGGATTGCTTATATCAATTCCGTTACTTGCATGGATTCTCCCCCAGTTATGTCCAGCAGCAGGATAAATAAAGTACCCACTTCCCTGCCCAGCCGAAGTGTATGCAGGAGCATTTTTCATAATGGTCTTTGCCAAAACAGGCTGAGGCAACATAGAATTTGGAAGGACTCCACCCGGAACAATAATAGTAGAGGTTACTTTAAGCTGTCCGTCTTCAATATTATTATAGAAAGCAATTTCTTCAGCATCTGCCTTGTATAATTTAGCAAGATCACTTAATGTGTTCCCTGATTTTACAACATGTTTTACACCTGAAATAGGTAAAATTTCTAGGACATCTCCTGATTTGATAATACTGGTTGAGTAAAGATTATTTGCCCACAAAACTGAATTAGCAGATACTCCAAACTTTTGCGCTATGCCACTAATAGTATCTCCTGCCGAAACCACATATTTCACTATGCCATCATAATGTGTCCCTGTTCTACTTAATTCTGGGCTATTTACACCAATAGCAATATAGTTTTCAGAAATATCAACATCGTTATCTGTGTCTATGTCGGAATTATCAAAAGATGCTTGAGCTACTGAGGCAAGTTCAAAATCAGACGTTAGACCTGCTGTCATCATTGCAGAATCTATCCCATCTTCAATGACATCTTCTCCTCCTCCAAAAAATTTCCCTACGGATCCAAAGGCGATATCGCCATTTTGTTTCCTATTTGCCAAAGAGATATTTCTACCACAAGCCACCGCAATAAATAAAACAACCACAGCAATAGGAAGTACTGTGGGCTTCAAAATCTGCTTCACTGTTGAAGATAGATATTCATTATATAATTTTATTATCTCTCGGCTAACCTGCCTTAAGAAAGATTGTAACCTATATATAAATTTACGAATTTTTTCGCCTTTTTCTGACTTTTCTCGCCTCTTATTCTTTCATAAGCACTCATCCATCCGATAGCTTACACGAGAGTGAAATCAGAGTTATTTTTTACATATTCTACAGACAACATACTGTATCATACACACAATAAAAGTCAATCAAAAAATAGCCAAAAACCCCAACGTTGGGCTTGTATTAGAGGGAAAATGGGGGTGGTTATCCACAGTAACGAGTATTAAGAATACAGAATTAAGAATTAAGTCAGCCCGCTGGCTGATCACCCTGCGGGGTGAAATACTCACAAACTACGAGACGGGTCGTCCCTTAATTCTCTATTCTTAATACTTAATACTTCTTTATTCTCATGATGTGCTATAATAACACCATGGATATATTAAAAGATCTTAATAAGCAACAGCAGGAAGCCGTTCAAACCATTAATGGGGCTGTTTTGATTATTGCTGGGGCTGGATCAGGAAAAACAAAAACACTGACACATAGAATTGCCTATCTTATTCAGGAAAATAAGAATCATCCATTTAATATTTTGGCAGTAACTTTTACTAATAAGGCAGCTGCAGAAATGAAGGAAAGAGTAAAAGTGCTACTTAATGGACAGAGTAGAATGCCAATTATTGGAACATTCCATTCCGTCTGCTCTAGAATATTAAGAACAGAAGCTGAACAGATTGGCATCAACAAAAATTTTCTTATTTATGATTCCGGGGATCAATTATCTTTAATAAAAGAATCTCTCAAGGAAGTTGGTGCCTCTATTGATCAATTTCATCCCTCATCTGTCTTATCAACAATATCATCTGCAAAAAATGGGTTGGAAACATCTGAACTTTTTTCTGCAAGAGCATCTGGATATTTTGAAGAAATGGTGGCTAAAGCTTATTATGTTTATCAAAAAAAATTACAGGAAGCAAATGCGCTTGATTTTGATGATTTAATCATGAAAGCTGTTTTAATGCTCCAAAATTTCCCAATTATCCTTGAAAAATATCAAAATATATTCAAATTTGTCATGGTAGATGAATATCAGGACACTAATTATTCGCAATACACTCTGACGAATTTGCTTGCCCAAAAACACAAGAATCTTTGTGTAGTTGGAGATGATTGGCAAAGTATTTATGGATGGAGAGGGGCAGACATTGGCAACATATTGAAATTTGAGGAAGATTATCCTCAAGCTAAAATAGTTTTATTGGAACAAAATTACAGATCTTCTCAAGAGATTTTAGACGCATCTTATGGAATAATTTCACAAAATATTAACAAAAAAGATAAACAGCTTTGGAGTAACAAAAAAAATGGACATAAACCAGTTATTGCAGGAGTAGCTGGATCAACGGATGAAGGACTATTTATTATCAATCAGATTCAACAAATTGTTGAGGATACAAGATTTGAAGAGAATCCCCTATCATTAAATGACTTTGCAATACTTTACAGGACGAATGCACAATCTAGAGCATTGGAAGAGACATTTTTATCTGCTGGGATATCTTACAGAATTGTCGGTGGATTAAAGTTCTATTCAAGAAAAGAAATTAAAGATCTTTTAGCTTATTTAAGACTTGTCCTAAATCCTTCAGATAAAATTAGTATATCAAGAGTTATAAATTTACCCCCACGCGGAATCGGAAAAATAACATTGGATAGATTTTTAAAAAATTTAGAAAGTGATAGAAAATTTGACGAAATCAATCTTTCTAAACAGGAAGCAATTCAATCTTTTTTGGACATCATGGATAAAATTCGCTCGAAAATAAAAGACTTGTCTCTTTCAGAACTTTTAGATTTTATTCTGACCGAAAGTGGATATGGAGATTACATTCAAAAAGATAAAGACAGGGAAGAACGTTGGGAAAACATTCAAGAATTATTTACAGTTGTTGAGAAATTTAAGAATCAGGACTGCGAAACTTCTCTAAAAAACTTTTTGGAAGAAGTTTCGCTTTTGTCTGACTCTGATGAGATAGAAACCAAAAATAATACTGTTAATCTGATGACAATTCACTCATCAAAAGGATTAGAGTTCAACACTGTTTTCATGGCAGGAATGGATGAGGGAATATTCCCACATTCTTTGACTACGCGCGGGGAGCCAAAAGATCTTGAGGAAGAGCGAAGACTTTGCTATGTTGGAATGACAAGAGCGAAGGAAAGACTTTTTATGATCCATGCCCAGCTTCGCACAGTTTATGGCAAAACCGTATTTTTGCAACCATCTCAATTTTTGGATGCTATTCCAAAAGAAATGAGAGATATTGTATGAACCATACTTTAATGCCATTACATTCATTGGGGCAGAACTTTTTAACTGATAAAAATATTATCAGAAAAATTGTTCGTTCTGCTGAAATTGATAAATCAGATACCGTTGTAGAAATTGGTCCAGGGAAAGGGATTTTAACTTTTGAATTGGCAAAAGTAGCCAAAAAAGTCATTGCTATAGAGAAAGATAGGGGTTTATTTAATTTACTTGAAAAGGAAATTCAAGAAAAAAATATTACAAACATTGACTTAACCCATGCAGACGCGTTAAAATTATCATATAGTA
>CAYZDR010000003.1:5106-25331 GCA_964477425.1 uncultured Candidatus Saccharibacteria bacterium | reverse complement strand
AATATTACAAACATTGACTTAACCCATGCAGACGCGTTAAAATTATCATATAGTATTGCCTTGTCAGACTATAGTTCCCACAATGCTGACCCATCCAATAGTTCTGGCCTGCCAGCCGAATCCGCCCAGGGCGGAGAAGGTCTGGTCATTTCCAATCCACCTTATGACATTGCTTCACGATTGATTATTGATTTTTTAACCAAAACTCTGAACATTAAAAAAATTGTTTTTGTGATTCAAAAAGAAGTCGCTAAAAAAGCAATTGCAAAATCTGGAGACATGGTTGTATTTTCTGTTCTTGTCCAAACATTTGGAATACCTAAAATTCTTTTCAACATCCCTAGATCATGTTTTTACCCACAACCACGCGTTGATTCAAGTGTCCTGCAAATTACAAGAAATACTGAATTTTTTGATAATGCAACTGAATCTGATATTCAAAAATTTATCAAAATGGTAAAATCCGGATTTTCATCTAAAAGAAAGTTTCTAATAAACAATCTCTCCGAAAAATTAGATATTAGCAAAGATGATTTGAAAAAAATATTTTTAAAAATCGGAATTGATGATAAGGTTAGGGCAGAGGAACTTGAAATTAGAGAGTGGGTCTGCCTTCGTAGATATCTCCATAATATAATATAAGTTCCGATATCACTAGAAGTATTAAGAATGAAAAATTGAGAATTAAGGAACGACGATTTCGTATTCTCTATTCTTAATTCTCTATTCTTAATTCTCTATTATGTTATGTTTCTCAGCTATCGTTCCCCATCCTCCCATTATCATCCCCGGAATTGGAAGAAAAGATGATTTATGGAAGGCACAGAGGACAATTGCGGCAATAAAAAAAATTAAAGTTGACCTCAAAGATGTCAAACCAGACACCATTCTTATTGTTTCCCCACATGCTCCAACAGATTATAATTCTTTCCTAATAAACTCTAGTAATCCAATGGAAGGAAACTTCACAAGTTTTAATCTTGATATGAAACTTAGCTTTGAAAATAATATAGAACTTGCAAAAGAAATTAGTCGTGAAGGAGTAAGAAGAAATATCGCCGTGCGTTTCTTTGACAATCTTGTTGACCATGGAGCGTTAGTCCCACTATTCTTTTTGGCTCAAGAAATTAAAAATGTAAAAATTGTTCATTTATCATTCTCGTCTCTAAATTACAGGAGTCATTTGAATTATGGAAAAATGATTGGCAAAATTTGTAGTAAAAGTCCTGAAAAAATTGCATTGATTGCTAGCGCTGATCTATCTCATCGCCTCACAGTAAATGCCCCAAAGGGGTTTTCCCCATGCGGAAAAGAGTTTGATCAACAATTAATAAATCTCCTTAATAAAGGAGATATTGATGGAATTTTAAGTATGGATAAAGATTTAATCAGCGGAGCAAAAGAGTGCGGTTTGCGTTCTGTCATTATGTTGTTGGGAATGATGGATGGGATGAAATACAAATTCAAAGAATTAAGTTATGAAGGACCGTTTGGGGTTGGGCATTTGGTGGGAGAGTTTATAATTTGAATTCTATTCCAAATTTTAATTTGACAAAATTTATTAATCTGCTACACTAACATTGTAAAAGACTTTTAGTCGTGGTTTCTATACCACACTGACGGAAGGTCTTTTATTTTTGTTCTGGAAATACAGACATTAGATATTTTTGGTTATTTCTTTTATTCTCTTTAATATGCACATAAAAAATATCTCCATCAGGTGTAATACCACTAAATTTATGTAGTATTTCAGATAAATCATTTGGATCATCTTTTGATATAGGATCAATACGTGAATGTCTAATAAGTTCTATTGCACAAGAAAAATATCTTATCCGTCTTTTTCTGTCACGCCAATTTTTTTGATTAAGATGTTGCCAAAATATCGCTAAAAATATTTTATCTTTCTTGAAATACGCAGATCTAATATATGGTCTGCGTTTTGTTTTTTGTTTAATTTGTTTATAAAAATTAAACGCTTTTTTATATAAATCTGGGTAGTCTTTCCCTGTAAGCCTCTTTGTTTTTGTTTGATATTGTCTCATGTTAGTCAATTATTTCAACCTTCAAAATACAATTCCAGTGCTTCCTGAATAGCATTCAGAGCTTCTTTTTTTGTATCTCCAAAGCTGGAAATTCCTGTATTTAGATTCCGCGATACATAACTCTTCTCCTCTTTCCACACTACGTTTTTCAAATTAATTTTGTGCGTATATTTAACATAATTTATATTATGCCTTCCATTCATCTCCCCTACAATACCATCCTTTTGTATCACGACTTAACGACGGTACTTTTTTACATTCAAACCCCCACTGACTAACGTCTGAAATTCTATCAACCAACGGAGCCTCATTTGAATTTAATAAATTATTCTTCAATAAATTCCCTTCTTCTATAATATCTTTCTTCAGTTTCTCATTACTAAAAATAAGGGGATATCCAAAATTTTGTTCAAATCTTTTTTTCAATAATTCACTTAAGGGTTGTAGAAATTCTATTTTATCAAAAATAACTCCTATTTTTTCTAATGTATCTAGCAACTCCTTGCAAATTATTGAATACTTTTCTATGTTTTGATTAAAAGATTTATCAGATTCATCAAATTCGTCTAAATTACTCTTCATCTTTTTTAAATACACCCGATTAATTTGCTCCGTTCTCAACATATTTGTAAGAACTGGATATCTCATGACAGAAAGAAACTCTTTAAGAAAATCTTCAATAAATTTTTCGGAATCAAACTTCTTAGAATCATCCTCCGCAAGCAAGGACGCTTCTTCTGTCAAAGATTCTATAAAAGCCCTTTTTACAAAATCTTTTAGCTGTTTTACTTCTCCACCAAATTTTGATAGTTCTGTAGTGACACCATTTAACATATTACTATAAATATCATTGGACGCAAGGTCTTCTATAATATTTGTAGCCTCACTTAATTTAATATGGAGTTTATCTATATTAACGACATATTCTTGATTCTCTAACTCACAAAACTTTAAGTAAGATCTTTGTAAATGTTGCCACGTGTTATCTAACTTATTTTTCAATTCCTGTATTATACTGAATTCGGAATCTTTCATTATTTCTTGCTCATTGGAATTTTTTGGTTCTGCGGTTTTATTTTTTGTATCTTTTTCCTCAATACCAACGCTTTCCATCGCGATTTCTATCGCAGATTTCAAATCGCCTTCTTGATCATTTATTTTTTCCATAAAATTTATGTTATTAATTTTTTATTCATATTCTCATTATGTCCCAAAGAAAAAATAAGGCAAATTAATAGCAATCCTCCATAACCTCAAAATACGCCTGCGGATGTAAACATGCAGGACACTCTTCAGGGGCAGAATCCCCCTCATGTAAATAACCACAATTTCCACATTTCCAAATTACCGCATCATCTCTCTTGAAAACTTTTCCAGACTCAATATTATTGTATAATTTTCTGTATCTCTCCTCATGTGATTTTTCAACTTTCGCGATATTTCTGAAAGCATCTGCAATTTCATCAAAACCCTCTTCATCTGCTATTTTAGCAAATTCTGGATACAGTTCTGACCATTCTTCATTTTCACCATCAGCCGCAGCTTTCAGATTCTCTAATGTTGTCCCTATTTTTCCAGCAGGATAAACGGCAGTGATTTCAACTGCTCCACCTTCCAAAAGTTTAAAAAATCTTTTAGCATGCTCTTTCTCATTTAACGCTGTCTCAGCAAAAATAGCAGAAATTTGTTCCAAACCATCTTTTTTGGCCTGTTTGGAAAAATAATCATATCGCATCCTTGCTTGAGATTCCCCAGCAAAAGACTTTAATAAATTTTTCTCCGTTTGCGTCCCTTTTAATGTTCCCATATATTTATAAATTATTTATTATTCTCTCTTTAGAGCTATTTTACATTTGGGACAATCTAAGTTAGAACAAGGTGTCCCTCTATGATGTGGTCTTTTAAACCCACACTCTTCACAAATGCAATAACCATCGGGTCCTTTACCCGTTGCATCTTTTATTTTGTCTTGAAACCTTCCCCCTTTTTGCCAGCTAAACCCACGACCAAATTCAGGTTTGAAAAAATTTGTCTGCATTTTATGGCTTATAATTTGAATAGCAATATACTCTAAATTATTTACTTCTTCCGTTAGCTTTTCTCTTAAACTATTAGATATCTTAGTTGCTTCTTCTATATGCAAAACACTTGATAGCTTTATCTCTAAGTTAGCGGTTATAGCAGAACCTTTTTTCTGCGTTTTTAGAGAATTGAGTTCAATATTATTTTTTTTAACAATTGATTTTATTTCATTATCTATTTCCTCTCCTGCCGAAACATCAAGGAGAGAACCTAATGCCTCTCTCCCAATCAAAAAGGCTTCTCTAATAATATAAATACCCATTAGCAAAGCTATAACTGCATCTGCATAAATCCAATATTTAGTTAGGAACAAACTGGCAAGAATGGCTATTGAGGTATATACATCAATTTTTGAATGTGCTCCATCCGAAAGTAACCCTATAGAATTTTCCTTTTTACCATAGTAAGTTTTCAATCTAGCCATTATTTCGTTCACTATGGCAGAAAAAACCATTACTTCAATTGCCAAATGACTAATCGTAATATTCGTCGGATTAAAAAAATCTCCGAAAGCATTGAATACAATCCCAACACCTGTTACTGCGATAATTATGGCGACAATAACTCCTCCAAAAACTTCAAATTTGTAATGACCATATGGATGTTCTTTATCGGCCGGTTTGTCAGACATTTTAATCCCTATATAACTAATGAAAGAAGAAAAAATATCTGAAAGAGAATCTATACCTCCAGCTAGTATTGCACCTGAATGAGAAAAAAGACCAACGATAATCTTTCCCGTGGCCAAAACCAAATTGGCTAATATTGAAATTTTTGCTATTTTTTCTTTCATCTTGTTGCTATATCTATTTCCTTGATAATATCTTGAAATAATTTCTTGTAATCTGCCTTTATTTCAGTTACTGGTTTCATGTTTATTGTTGAACTGATAAAATCTTTGTTATATGGAATTTTCCCAATAATATCAATATTACTATCTTTAGCAAATTTTTCTATCTCCAAACAAAAATTTTCCGATAAATCACATTTATTAATCACTATTCCATGCTTAATCTGAAAATGATTAGCAATATATAAAACTCTTTTTAGATCATGCAATGCAGATGGAGTTGGTTCAGTTACAGCTACTATATAATCAGTTCCGACCAATGAAGCAATCACAGGACAACCTATCCCAGCCGCAGAATCAATCAAAACAATTTCAGCTCCAAAATCTTTATTAATTTTTTCAGAATATTTTCTAACTTCAGCTACAACTTCTCCTGAAGCCAACTCTCCTAATTTAAGTTCTCCTGAAATTAAATTTACATCGTAATTCTCACCAATGAAAACCGTACCTATTTCTTTTTCTGTTTCAGAAATAGCATTATTTGGACAAGAAATCATACAAGCTTTACACCCAATGCACATTTCTTTTATAAATGCTGGATACCTATTTTTAACAAAAACAATCGCATTTTGTTTGCAAATGGAAGCACATTTTCCACATTTCGTACATTTATCAAAATCCCATTTAGGTATAATCTGATAAATTTTAGTGAATTCTTTTCTTTTAGCAGAAAGTAGAAGATGATCATTTGGACATTCTACATCAACATCCAAAAGAGCTGTTTTATTTTCTCTAGCAAATTCAACCGCTAAAGAAGTCGCCACTAACGATTTCCCTGTCCCACCTTTTCCGCCAGTAATTGCAATTTTCATAGTTTATGTTGTTCACAGGAGTCTTCTACCCCTGCTTTTTTAAGTTTATTATTTTGCCATAAATTAAAGATATCTTGAACTGTTTCTGACTTATAGACGTACACATCAATATTTAATTCTTTGCATAAATTAATTGCTCTTGGACCAATGTCTTTACACAATAAAACATCTGCACCATATTCTTTCATCAATTCTGGAGGCAACCCCTTCCCGCCATTATGTTCACTCATATTATTTATTATTTCAACTAATTCCCCCTTCTCGTTCAGAAAAGTATAGGTCAAACACCTACCAAAATGATCGGCCACCATATCATCTAAACCATTTTTATTATTTGTTGGAATAACTATTTTCATATTAATTTATTTTTTCAAGTTTTCCGTCTATAAATTTCTGTAAAACATTTTCCACAATTCCTTCGCCCGAATAAATTTTAACATTAAATTGTTTCAAAACATCCTTGGCTCTTGGGCCTACATTTTCTGTTATCGCAGCATTAGCACCTTTCTCCACTACTAATTGTGCCGCTGAAACGCCCGCTCCAGTTGTCTGATCCATGCTTTCATTTTTTACCGATTCGGTTTTTTCTATTTTACCATCTTTAATTTCCGCAATGATAAAATAAGGACATCTGCCAAAAACATCAGAGGTTTTACTTTCTAATTTTTCGCCCATTGAACTAATTACTACTTTCATTTTTTGCTCCTTTCAATTTTTAATTAACTCTACTAAATCATTATATCAAAAATAATCATCTTATCAAACATCTATCTTTGGTCTGTTTGGAAAAATAGTCATATCGCATCCTTGCTTGAGATTCCCCAGCAAAAGACTTTAATAAATTTTTCTCCGTTTGCGTCCCTTTTAATGTTTTCATGTTTTTTTTGTTAAAAATTATATAGTAGTTAATCTTGTATTCGAAATTTTCCTTTATAAATCTCTTCTAACAATTCTAACGATGCTTGAACTGAAGGATTTTTAGTATTTTTTAATGTTAATCTCTTATTAAATTCATTAAATAAAGGACCCAAAAATTCATCTCCCCATGAAGGAGTAAATGTCACGACCCCTTCAAAATCAATAATAACATCTTCATCATTTTTTATATCCCTCAACGAAGGTCTAAAAGCAGCAAGAGATTCCTTGCCAAAAGAACGCCCATTAAGAGTCGTACCAAATTTTTTGAGATATATAATCATGTTTTTTTATTAAAATTGAATTAAAGTTAAACAACCCTGTATATAAATATTTGATTTTTCTATCTGCAAATTAAAATCATTTTTTATAATATTGAGTTGTGCATCTCCCGTCTGAAAAAACAAACTTATTTCATTATTCGCAATAACATTTCTAACAAATTTTAATCCGTTTCCTCTAGATTCTGGGGCACGCCCAGAGATAACTTCGGTAAAAGCAGTTTTCAAAGCATCTTGATGAGTCACTAGTCCTATTTTAGTCCTTTTCAAAGTTGCTAATATTCCTTGTCCCCTATCAGCTAAAACTATTTTTCTCTTATCTAAATCATACGAAAAAAATATTCCAGGAATATCTGACCAATTGCCTAAATTATGATCAAAAGAATTTCCACCAATTTCACCTGTAATCGCTGAAATTAAAGGAAAGATATCTTTCAAATCTTTTATTATTGATAATTCTTTCTCTAATTTTGATAATCGTGCTTGAAATATAGCACTATTTGCACAATAAAAATCTGACGACGGTTCTATATTTTTATCACCTAATACCCAAATTCTAGCTAACTTAAACAAATCTTTCATATCATTTTTAATAAAATTGTGCACTTCTTCTTCTGAATAATACCTCATCCCTACCGTTTTTTTACGGAGTGAAGATAATTTTCCAGATTTATCCCATCGTCGAATGGTTTGCATAGAAACATCTATCATTTCAGCTACCTGTTTAATTGTGAGTAGTTTTGATGCCATATTTACTTTATTAGCTTATACAATATACTATAAATTATGTATAGATTAAGTATATATTCTATTCATAATATTGTCAAACATCTATCTTCGGCCTATACTGTATCGCCTCTGCGATATGGATATTTTTTATCTCATCTGAACCATCAAGATCAGCTATTGTCCTACCTAATTTAATAATTTTATGGTACGCTCTCACAGAAAAACGTAGCTGTTCTATCGCATTTTTCAGTAAATCTTTGGCAGAATCCTCCATTTTACAGAAATTTTGAATATCATTTGAGGACATTTCGCTATTTGTAATCAAAGAAGTCCCCTTAAATCTCTCTTGCTGAATTTTTCTAGCATTTGCGACACGCTGACGAACATCTTTTGATGACTCCCCATCCTTGCCATCCTCTATTTCGGCATGTTTAATTCTAGGAACCTCTATATGAATATCTATACGATCAAGTAATGGACCTGAAATTCTTTTCTGATACCTCGCAACTGATGAAGGGCTACAAACACATTGCTTTTCTGGATCAGTTAGATAACCGCACGGACAAGGATTCATCGCTGCCACGAGTGTAAATTTAGCGGGAAATGAAATTGTTCCCTGCGCTCTAGAGACAGTGATAATCCGATCTTCAAGCGGTTGACGCAAACTTTCCAAAACATGGTGGGAAAACTCTGGAAACTCATCTAAAAATAATACTCCTCTATGTGCCAAACTAATTTCTCCCGGTTTTGGCCAAGTTCCACCTCCAACTAAAGCTGCCCCTGAAGCGGTGTGATGAGGGGAACGAAAGGGTCTTTTCGTAACAAGCGGATTATCATGTGCTAATAATCCAGACACACTGTAAATTTTCGTTACCTCCAGTGCCTCATCAATAACAAGTGGTGGCAAAATAGATGGCAAAGATCTGGCAAGCAATGTCTTTCCACTCCCGGGTGGTCCTTGCAACAGAATATTGTGTCCACCGCTCGCAGCTATTTCCATTGCTCTTTTGGCATGCTTCTGACCTTTTACATACGCAAAGTCCAAAATATATTCCTGATTCTTGTAAAATTCATTGATATCCATAATCGGAGATGGATCTATAATTTTAGTTTTCTCTAAATGCAATAGAAGTTGAGATAAATTTTGAATTGGAATAATTTCAACTCCAGATACTAAAGAGGCCTCCCGAGCGTTAGCCTCTGGTAAAAATATTGTCTTAAATCCTTTCTCTTTAGCCATCAAAGCGACAGAAAGAGCTCCTTTAATTCGGCGAAGATTACCATCTAATCCCAATTCTCCAACAAAAAGTTTGTCATCAGTATCAAACTGAATTTGATAAGTCGCTAACAAAAATGCTACCGCTATTGGCAAGTCAAAAACTGGACCCTCTTTGCGAACATCCGCAGGAGCGAGACTGACCGTTACTCTATGGCTAGATCTTGGTGGTTTTGCTCCACTGTTTTTTATGGCAGATTGAACTCTGGATTTTGATTCCTGAACAACGGTGTCTGGTAATCCAACCAAAGTGAAATTAAATTTTCCAGTAGAAACATCTACCTCCACATCAATTGGAATACAATCCAACCCAATTATCGCCGCCGAAAATACTTTTGCATGCATAAAATCAAGTATTAAGAATTAAGAATATAGAATTAGGTCAGCCCGCTGGCTGATCACCCTGCGGGGTGAAATACTCACAAACTACGAGACGGGTCGTCCCTTAACTCCTAATTCTTAATACTTAATTCTTTTCTACATTTATACATCTAAATATTCTTATTGTGTGTTATAATTTTCTCTGCTCGTATTCCATATCACCTCATACAACGTCTTCATCGTCTGCATATAGTCTTCGCTTTCAATGATGAATCCAAAGCCTTCTTTTTTTGATGACATTACCGCTACTTTGTTATCGTAAATTGCAACTGTGTCAGGAATGTCAATATCTTCAGATGTAAATCGCACCTGTCTTAATGTTTTTTCATACGTTTTAGGATCTAAATATTTGTATGTCGGCACTTTTTTATTTGAAACATGTAACGATTTTATCCAAATTCCCTGTTTTACCCTCTCGTCTATATATGCAATTAAGAAATCTTCTCCTACTGTTTCTACTATGTCTTGTATTGGGGAAATCCATAATGCCATTTTACTTTTAGCTTTTAATGTATCTCTGTAAATTTCTTTTATCCCCTCTTTCCCCTCAAAAAACATTATCTTCGGTTTTGTAAATCCTATATTACTGATAGATTTTAATTGTGGCAGAATTTGTGTCAATAATTTTCCCTTTTCGGCTATACTTTTCTTAATATTTTCAGGTTCTGATGCAATCATCAGTTTTCTCTTTCCTTTAGTGGTTTCTGATATTAATCCCATTTTTTTGAGATTTTTAATCATTTCATACACGGTACTGCGTTTAACTGTTGATTTTCTCGCCAAATTTTGAATACTCGTAGGTCCCAATTCCAAAGCAGCTAAATAAACCTTAGCTTCTTTTTCTTCTAATCCGATCTTTTTGAGTGTTTGTTGTAGTTGCATGTTGTAAAACAAATTAACACTAATGTAGAACAGATGCTCACGAATCACGAATTCGTGATTCGTATATATTAGTTCTGCATTCGTGTCCATTCGTTCTATACAGTCTAACAAGTGACGATAAAATTGTCAATATTTTAATGTGGATAATTGGCTATTTTAAGCTATTTATTGATATTGATGAAATAGAGACAACGAAACACTTGACATTTCTGGAATATCTATTATACTGTGAGTATAAAATAAATTAGAACTTTTACAACTTTATATAAACCTTTTATTGAGGAGAAGAATTATGTTAGCAAAGAAATTATTCGGAAAAGAAGTAGAAGCATTGAGAAAAACAGGAACATTAATAGAAAAAATGGAAACATTAAGAAATATACTTGATGAATTCAAAACATTCTTATCTCAAAATGGATTATTAGATTTTGTTTTATATTATCCAATTCTTTCACGTTTTACTAATCCCAAGGAATCGGAGGAATATATTGCAGGTATAAGAACATTGCATAAAGGATTAGGTAACCACAAATACGATAGTTGGTCCGATGAAAGATTACTTAAAAGAGAACAAATGTATTATTCCCTAAATGATTATCAGGAAAAAAAGAGACAATTTGAAGAACTTATGAGTATAGATGTACAGGTTCATCGAAATTTGAATAATGCAGGTTTTGGTGATGACGCTATCCTAGATGCACTTTACGATCTCGATAGATTAAGCCCCTTATTTAGTATCTTTGAAGGATTTTTTAGATCGCTGGAAGAAATGTAGTGAATTAGGACTTAACTCTATACAAAAAGGAACTGCCAGACAGTTCCTTTTTTACTTACATTTTGTTAATTTTTATTTTGTTTTATCTTTAGACAAATTTTTCACAGAAAAATTACATACATCGGAAAGTTTGTATTTTTTTGATACATCTAAAACTTCAAATCCAACTACATTGCCCTTTCTATCCAAATCAACAACAGCACCACCATCTACATTATGGCTTTTTGCAACGTACTTCTCTTGGATCTGCAAATATAGAGCATCTGCTTTTTTATCATATTCAATTTTCATAAATTTATTCCTTTTTATTAACTACGCTAATTACTACAATTTTACTTCCTTCAAAAGCACCTGATACTCGTAAATACTTTTTATCAACCTTACTATAAATATCTTTACGTTTCCCTTGATTTTCAATCTTTTCAGGATTTGCTATTGCTGATTCAACTTCTTTTTTAGTAATTTTCCTCCATCTCATCCTATTTTTAGCATGTCTCGTATATTCTATGTTGTCTGCTCTTATAAACATTTCTATAGCCTTATTTAACTTTATTATATCACAGACCACATTTACAGCAACTGTGATACACTATCTCATCTAAAATTTACCCTACTAACAGGCAGATTCTGTACAAAAACTGTATACACCAGATTTCTATCAACAGGTTGATAGTTTTCTATTGCTTTTATATCAAGACTATGATATAATTCTGATATAATCAATAATATTAAAAACATGATTCAAAGAGAAATATTGCAAAAAATTAAACATTGGCTCGGAAAGGAGAAAATTTTGATAATCAAGGGTGCGCGACAAGTTGGAAAAACTTGTCTACTCAAAGAAATTAAAAAAGATCTGGAAAGCACTGGTGCCAAAGTTGCTTATTTATTGGCAGACGAAATCAACAATAAACCAATCCTAAAAAACTCAGATACTATAGAACTATATTTAGAACAACACTTCAATTTCCCCAATGAATTTGTTTATTTAATGATTGATGAATTTCAGGTAATAGAAGAAGCTGGTATCTTGCTTAAGAATATTTTTGATAAACATAAAAATCAGTTACAGCTGATCGTTAGTGGGTCAAGTGCGCTGGAGATAAATAAAAATTCAGAATATTTAACAGGCAGAGCTATCCATTTTAATGTTGATAGAATTAATTTCAAAGAATACTTTGATTACCGAGAAAACATAAACACTAAGAGATACGGACTTGCCCAATTCAATGAATTAAAAGTCTTTTTTGAAACTTTCAAACCAAAATTGGAATTAGGTCTCAGTGAATATTTATCCTACGGTGGCTATCCAGAAGTCCTAACTACTCAAAATGTACAAGAAAAAGAGGAGGTACTTAAATCCATTATTAAAACATATATTGATAAAGATATTATCAACCAGTTAAATGTGGAGAATGTCACAGGTTTTAACAATTTGATTAAAATTTTAGCGGGACAGATTGGACAACTAACAAACGGTAATGAGCTTGCTAATACCGCTAATATGTCTATCAATACTTTAAAAAAGTATATGGAAATTTTGGTTGGAACCTATATTATTGATTTAGTAACACCTTTTTTTAAAAATATTCGTTCAGAAATTTCTAAAATGCCGAAAGTTTATGTTTTAGATATCGGCATTCGCAATTATCTTTTACGATCATTCGCTATGAATTTGGAGAATAGAGGAGGAGTAATTGAAAATTTTGCTTATAATACTCTACTTTCTCAATATTCCAAAGAATATCTCCATTTTTACCGCACTTCTGCCGGCGCGGAAATTGATTTTGTAATTGAGGACAAGAATAATACTTTAACACTTTGCGAGGTAAAATACAGAAACAAAATAAATGTGCCTGTAATAATGAAAAATTTTGAAGAGAGATACCCTAATGTCGGAAAGAAATTGATTATAACCAAAGATCTATTAAAAATAGAAAGTGATATTTACTTTATCCCTATCTCTCTTTTGCCATTTGTAAATTTAGTAGATGATATAAAGTAAATAATGCTTGTGCCTACCCCCACATAAATCAACAAATCAGCGATATTGAACCTTGAGAATCCAAAAAATGGGAGATAATCAATTACTGAATTACACATTATACGGTCAATTAAATTACTTGTTCCTCCAACTAATATTGAAAACAATGATAGTTTTATCCAAAAAACTTTGCTTTTTATAGCAAAAATACAGATAACTGCGATAATTAATGCTGGGATAATAATTTTTACAGCTACGTTACCATTAAAATAGCCAAACATTGCTTGGCTATTTTTGTATATTAACGATTCTGGAAGAAAATTTTTAATTACCTGATCAATTATACCAACTAACAGAACTCCCAGTAATATTATAATTTTTATTTTTGAAGTTTTTCGCATTCAATACAATTTTCTGCTGAAGGGAAAGCCATTAACCTTTCTTCAGATATTTCTCCACCGCATTTAAGGCACTTTCCATACGTTCCATCTTCAATCCTCTTTAGAGCATTCTCTACACGCATTAAACTAACTTCTAATTGCTGTTCACTAGCAATATTTTCTTCATATTCTGCACGTTCTTGAATATTATCACCCTCTTCATTACCAAAATTAGGATGTTTCGCATCATAATTCCCTTCAATATCAGGATCTTTCACCGCAACATTGCCCAATGTCACCTTGATTTCTTTTTTCTCCGCCTCTAACTTCGCTTTTAATTGTTCTATTATTGATTGCTGCATATTATTAAGTTAAAAAATTAAAACGCCCTCACCCCTGTCATTGCAAGTCGCAACGAAGCAAACTCGTAACGAAACCGTAGTAATGTTCACAACATACTAAACTAGGATTCACAGGATTAAGGGATTTTTAGGATACGATGTCATCGTTCGTCGTTATTAATCCTGTTCAATCTTTTAATCCTGTGAATCCTAGTTCAAACAGCGTCGTCACCGTCGTCCTTTCGACTTTGAACTTTCAGACTTAGTCATTATAACAAAAAAATCCCTAAAAGGGAAATAATAAATGTTTATATGTTTATATGCCACCCTAACGGGTGGTCACCCGTTAGGGTGATTTAACTGTTTATCGTTTTTAAATAAATGAGCGCTCGACGCTCTGCAAAAAATTTGAGCTTGAGCGCTCACTTCTAGTTCTTTTGTCGGCTTTTTCCGTTCCAAATAATTATATTTTTTTAAGAATAGAAAAAACACGTTTTTTTCAAAGAACCACTTCATCTGGGACCAACTACTTATCCTAGATCTGATATTTTTCTCTTTCCATCTAATCCTCACTATGAGGATTTTATGTTTGTTTTTGTCTATTTTTATTTTGTTCCCGACTTTCGGGACTTTTGTTTTTATTTTGAAGCTCCAGTTGGCGGAGCAATAATTAGACAGAAAGAAAACTTTGAAAACTTGAAATTGTTTTATTCTATCACACTTTCAAAGTTTTTTCCCCGTCACGATTAAACTATATTGCCTGCAAGTCGTAGCTTATAGAGCGAAGACTTGTTAAGTTACTCAATATTGACCTTGTATCCTTATTATATCACCAATTTATGTAAAAGTCAAGCAACGAAATCATAAAAAAAGTTACAAGTTTAAAGTTACAAGTTTAAAAAAATAATAAATATTAAAGAATGAAGATAAACGCCTAACTTCAGATTCCTTACTCGTCCAGTTTCTTTAATTTTTAATCTTAAAATCTTTTCTTTAAACTTTAAACTTTAAACTTTAAACTTCGTAAATTTACCTCCCCGCATCTACAGCTATTCTGACATTACTTTCACTATTTGACATTATCAACACATCCCCTACTACCGCATATGAAAAATTGACATTCGCTTCTCCGAAACTCAATGAACTGACATTAACAAGATTTTCTCCTCTATAAGTAGAATAATTTACATTAAAGTTCCTCTTAATTTTATCCTCAATTTCCTGTCTAAAAAGGCTTTCTTCTGGCAATTGAGCAATTATGATATTTTCTGCTTTTGTAGTATTTTCACCTTTTATGAAAACTATAAAAATATCGTGTTTTATACAAGCAAGAATATCTGAATAATCCACACTTAATTCTGCTAATTGCTCTTTCATCGTTGATATAGCGTTTGGAAAAATAAAAGATGTTTTGTTGGATGTTAAGATAGACTCTATACTTTTAGGCGACATCGTAGAACTCATTATTGCAGATTCTGGGATAAACTTCATACTTGGTCTCTTACTTTTATTATTCATAAACAAAAACATCGCAACATTCGTTGCGATTATTAACAATAGCACTATAAAAATAAATAATCCTGTTTTTCTGCCACTCGTCTCTGGCTCTATATTATTATTTCTGTCCTCCTGTTTTGGTTGATATTGTTGTGCCTGCATTTCCCGCTTATCCGAATCAGACATAGAGTGACCATTTTGGATATTTAGTTTGATTTTATCAGACATAAGATTATTCTTCTGCCATTATAGGTACTGTATCATCTGACAAAGAACTATCAGACAATTCTTCCACGTTATCTGCATTAACAATGACGACATAATCAATTAATGAGAACATACTATCTTTTGAAGTAGCAAATATCAATTTATCTCCGACTAAAGCATATTCTATTGCCATATCTGGTGTTGAAAAATTTTTATATCTTATGTTAATGTCTGAATAAATATTTTCAACAAAATCTTCTGATGACACATTTTCAAGATTTAATGGATCACTGAGATATAATAATGCAAGATCATCTGGCATAGTCTGTTCCCAATCTAATAATATCTCCTGAACAGCCTGAATATCGTTTATCTCCAAAATTAACCCTAATCTACTACTATCTCCTTCTGCATATGCCACTACATTATATTTGGAAGTCATTCTGTCTGAAATGTCTTGAGGAAAACCACTAAAGATGCCACTGACCATTATTTCCGCTGGTGGAAATTCTTTATCAATAGAAAATTGAACATCTATAAATTCTTGAGCAAGAATTAAGTCCTGAACACTTAATTTCTCAGCAATTATCAGAGCAATATTATTTTGGTAATTATCAATAAGCTCATCTTGATCTACATCAATATCATACTCTAAATCAAAGTCCATCAACTTAAAATCATTTTCCACAAATTCTGGAACATCAGAAATATCAGGTAATTCTACAATTACTACTGGCTCTTCTTGAACTATAACAGGAGTATCTACAGTTTTTGGAGCAAATATCATCGGAATAACAAAGTAACCTCCTATTGCCAAAGCTACAACAACAATTCCTCCTGCAAGCCCCCAAACAATCTTTCTCTTACTTACTTTGCCCGCCATAGTTCCTGCATGAGCAAAAGCTGGGTCGACTTTTTTTGGCTGAAACGAATCATCCTTGAACTTAGGTTTCGGTATTTCCATTCGCTTATTATTTATATGTTTGTTATCGTCTGTTGGACTTTGAACTTTCAACTTTGAACTTTCAACTTCGCTCGACTTCGCTGGAGGCATAGGAACAGATGGTTTTGAAAAAACAGGTGCTTCTAAAAGATTAGTTGACCCTGAAATTTCAGCTGGTCTTACAATTTTAACAGGTTCTGCCGAAGAAGTTTTAGGTATTGGGACTTGTCCAATTGGTTTAGGAATTTTTGGAATATCTGGGGATGAGCTAATAGGAACAGAGGGCATAATAGGGATAGCTTTTATTTCTGGAACATCCGAAGAACTGGTTTTTTCTCTTCTATGCTCCATCTCTGCTAAATGAGGTAGCGCCACAGGAGCTATTGGAGGAGCAACTTTCGCAATTGTTTTCTCTTGTTTTAACCCACTATGTCTTTCAACTGATTCCATTCTTGTCTGACCCGCTGATTCACCTTTTTTAGAGAAACTTAAATCTTGTTGCATAGTTCTCATTGCAACTTCTTGCACCGCCTTTTTTTCTCCTGGAACTTCTTGTTCGTTTTTAGAAAAGAAACCCATGTAATTTTTCTATTTATTTTATATTTTTATTTTATCACAAACAGCTCCATGTGGAAAACATGTGGATAAATAAACGAAGTATTAAGAATTAAGAATACGGAACCGTCTACCTTCACCAAAATTTGTGCCACCGCTAAAGCTTTAGGCGACACGCGATCAGTGAAACAAGTCGTTCCTTAATTCTTAATTCTACATTCTTAATACTTATATTTTCATAGTCAAATTAACTCTCCCCATATTATCTATATTTTTCACTTTAACTTTCACAATATCTCCTACTTTCAAAACATCTTCAACACGGTCAACACGATTGTTTGAAATTTCAGATATATGGACAAGGCCAGATTTTGCTCCAATTTCTACGAATGCTCCAAAGTCCATTATTTTAGCGACTTTTCCCTCATAAAGTTCACCTGCAGCGATCACTCTTGTGCAATCTTTAACAAGTTTAACTGCCATTTCTACTCCTTTTGCTTCATCTGAAGAAATAAATACTGATCCATCATCTTCTATATCAATCTTTGCACCGGTTTTGTCTATAATCCCATTGATATTCTTTCCTCCCGGCCCAATAAGTTCACCGATTTTTTCTGGATTGATCTTCAAAATCTCAATACGTGGAGCAAATTCTGAAAGTTCTTTTCTTGGAGCAATAATCGCTTTTTGTATGACCTCAAGGATTTTCATTCTAGCAACTTTGGCTTTCTGCAAAATTTCAGAGATACTTGCATCTGGCAAACCATGTAATTTTGTATCCATCTGGAGAGCTGTGATGCCTTCTTCTGTCCCAGTAACCTTGAAATCCATGTCTCCGCCGAAGTCTTCCATGTCTCTAATATCTGTCAAAACTTTAAATTCATCAACATTTTCAGGATTTGTTATAAGTCCCATTGCAATTCCAGCAACAGGTCTCTTGATTGGAACTCCCGCATCCATCAATGCCAATGTGCTACCACAAGTACTTCCCATTGAGGTTGATCCACTTGAAGAAATTATCTCTGTCTGCAAAAGAATGGTGTAAGGAAATTGTTCTTTTGAAGGAATCACAGGTGCTAACGCTTTTTCCGCTAAAGCCCCGTGTCCAATTTCTCTTCGCCCAGGACTTCGCATTGGGGATGTTTCACCAACACTGTATGGGGGGAAACTGTAATAATGTATAAACTTTTTGGTAATTTCCTCTTTCATTCCATCAATGATGATCCCTTCGGATGGAGATCCAAGAGTTGTAATCGTCAAAGCCCTTGTTTCTCCTCTTTGAAAATATCCAGATCCATGTGTTCGAGGAAGTACCCCGACTTCTGCAGAAAGATCTCTGATATCGTCCATTTCTCTTCCACCAATTCGCAAATCTTTTTTAAGAATGTTACTTCTAATAATTTTCTTTACAGCTCCATTGAATGCTTTCTCTGCTTCAGCCTTTTGTTCTTTTTTAATACTTTCATCGCTTTCTTCTGGCAAATTAGCATATATTTTTTCTTCTAGAACCATGTCTAATGCTTTCTTTATCTCTGCCTTGAAACCATTTTCTTGAAGAGCCTTTGTAATATCAGACTCAAGATCCTCAGCAATTTTCTTTGCCAATTCATCTGAATATTCTTCTGCAACAATAACCTCTAATGTCTCTGGGGCAACTTCTTCAGCTATTTTTTTGATAAACTCTGCGATTTCCTGACCCATTTTTTTACCAAGATCAATCGCATTATTCATCTGATCTTCTGTTACCTCATTTGCTCCAGCTTCAATCATCACAACTTTATTGTTTGCAGTTGAGACAATCAGGTCAAGAGATGATGTTTCTTGCTCGGTTATTGTCGGATTCACAACAAAATTACTTCCATTTAACCCTATCTTTACAATTCCAATAGGACCATCAAATGGGATCCCTGAAATTGATAGAGCTATGCTTCCAGCAATCGCAGCAAGAACGTCTGCATCATTTTCCTTATCAAACGAAAGAGCAGTAGAAACAACTTGAACAGGATTTCTCATTCCCTTTGGAAAAAGTGGACGTAAACTTCTGTCTATTAAACGTGAAATCAGAATCACATCATCTGTAGGACGACCTCTTCTCTTAACGAATCTACTTCCCTTTATTTTCCCTGCTGCATAAAAATTCTCTTCGTAATCAACAGTCAATGGAAAATAATCTCTATCTAGATCTGCTCTTTTCCCCATCGTAGCATTCGCCATCACAACAGTTCCTCCCATGCTCACAACAACAGACCCATCTGCTTGAGTCTGAAAACGATTAACCTCAACAACAATTTCCTTGCCTGCAAGGTTCAACTTAAACGACTTATTTTTCTCTGACATGTTTTATGTCCTTTCTGAAGATAGAAAGTCCATAAAGTCGAAAGTCCATAAAGTCATTTATTAAGCTGACTCCATAGACTTTAGACCTCTTAGACTGTCTAACCCTCTAATTTATTAATTTAATAAAAAACTTATTACTTCTACCGCTTTTTAAAGCGGGTTCTGGATACTTTAGTGTCCAGAACAGCAAGGCTAAAGCCTTGAGAACCCGAGTTAAAACTCGGTAGAAGTTTCCGCGTTATATTAAATATCTTTTTTTATCAAGGCTGAGATCCGTAAAATCATCAATAGCATTTCTCAATTTCCCTGATGTGCTTTCCCCAAAGGCAACAACTTCTGCTCTACATCCTTGTGTTGCTCTTATATATTCAATCAAAGGAACATAATCACCATCTCCACTAACGACTACAACAACGTCTAAACTGGCACTCAATTTTATTACATCAACCGCTAATCCAACATCCCAATCAGCCTTTTTCATTCCACCCGGGAAAATTTGGAGATCTTTCATTTTTACTTCTATCCCCATTCTCTCTAAAGCATCAAAAAAAGCAGTTTCGTCACCACTTTCTGTTTTAATGCCATAGGCTATTGCCCTAATTGGAATTCTTCCAGAAAATGCAGATTTAAGGATTTCTTTGAAATTTGCTTTCTTTTGATAAAGATTTCTTGCGGAATGATAAATATTCTGGACATCTATAAATACGCCAACTCTCTGATCACTATATTTTGAAGCACTTTTTAACATAATTTCAACTTGAAACGTATAACCTAGAATGCATAACCCACGACACCACTTATCGTTCGTTACAGGTTATGAGCGTTACTTTTTCAGTCCTAATTTCTTAATCAATTTCTTATATCGTGATTCGTCTTCTTTTGAAAGATAAGATAGTAGTTTTCTTCTTTTTGAAACCATTTTTAGAAGTCCACGTCGTGAATGATTGTCTTTT
>CAYZDR010000003.1:0-5006 GCA_964477425.1 uncultured Candidatus Saccharibacteria bacterium | reverse complement strand
TTTTCTTCTTTTTGAAACCATTTTTAGAAGTCCACGTCGTGAATGATTGTCTTTTTTATGCGTTTTTAAGTGCTCGCTAAGTTCAGTGATTTGTTTAGTTAAAATCGCTGTTTGCACCTCAACAGAGCCAGTATCTTTAACATGCTGTGCATTTTGCTTAATAATTTTCTCTTTTATATCTTTCTTTATCATGTTTTCATGTTATCATGAATGACTAAAAAAGGCAAGAAAAGAGGCAGATCATCTTGCAATCTGCCCTTTCGTCTTGTTTCTTATTACCCTTCCCCTGTCCATTGTCTATTTACCGTTGCCAAATATTTTTCTACTTCACTAATAATATCTCCACGATTTACACCAACTACGGTGTTTGTAAGAGCTATTAGCGTGAAAAATTGCTGTATCTTCTCATAAATAATACTAAAAGCAATCTCACGCACATATAACTCTTTTCCTTCATTTTCCATTCCACATACTGTGCTGTGTAAAATAGCTAATGCACTCTTTGTTTTTTTATTTGGCTCATCGTCATAATTTCTCTTTAACTCATCATCAAAGACCTTAACAGCTTTCTTTTGTACTACTTTTGAAAATTTTTCATAATATGATTTTTCTATGACTCCAGCCCAAAAACCATCTTGAATCTTAAACAAACTTGTACTATACACGAGTTCTTTGGGTAAAGACTTATCAAATATTGTCAATAAATTTTCTCTATAAAAAGACCCCATCAAAACCACTACTTCATTAGATTTAATAATCAATTGCATATTTTCTGAGACCATCCCTATCTTAATAATTGATTTTTCGGCCTCTTCTCTTGAGTTGAATTGACGAAAACACTCCTCTGATGACCACTCAAGGTCATCTACAACGTAGAATTGTTCGTTACATTCAATCACTGGCATATGCAACATAAGTTTGTTTTCGTCCCCTTTCAATGTTGTTGCATTCACTCCAAAGAGAACGGCACCTTTTTCTATTATTTCTGCCAAACTATAATTTTTTATCATAATCTCTCCTCGTCTCATCATTCAAAGATGATGAATTCTGATTTATGTAATTACATATGTAATTACATTTATTTCGCATGCCACATCATTCGATATGGCGTCATTAACAAGTTTTCAAAGAAACTTTCTTTATCTTAAGCGGTCAATTCGTGAACTGCCCTTATACATCCTTATACAACATTTCACCCAAAAAAGCAAGCAAAACAGCCCATTCGCTTGAGCTGTTTTGAAATAAAAAATTCGTCCCACTATCTATAACTTTTGAAAAACATTATTTGGATATTTGTTAAAATAATAATCTCTCAGAAGTAACCCTGTCATAACAACAAAATCATATTTATTTTCTGTTGGATTTTCATACAAATAATTTTGTATTGATTTGAATACTGAGCTACTATCAAATATTTCAGAAACAAAACTAACGCATTCATTTTCAATAACATATTTAGATGCTGGTTTATTTTGTATTCTTTCGTCAATCTTCTTTATCCATTCATCTTTATTCTTTTCAAACACAATATCTAATCCAACTTTTTTGATCAATACATTGCCATTCTCTGTAATACCCAATGGACTACTTGTCTTGAAATTATCACTGCTAGAAATCAGTCCTGTCCACTTACTCAAAGAACGATCAGGTATCCTATCTGATTTTGATAAATGATCTAAAATATCTGGCATCATTTTATCAATAAAAAGATTCATTTTCTTTGAAGCAATAAAAAATTCCTTAATTGCTCTCCAACCGCCTAAAAGCAAAGCGAATAATCCAACAATAAAAACAACACCACATATAACAGCTTGTATTATTCCTGTTATTTCAAGTATGTTCATATTTATTTTCTCCAACTCTTATATTCTATATTATATCATCATTATAGAGTTAAAAGAAGAAATAGTTATGCACAGTCGTCACAATTGAAAATTGACTTGTGTACTCGAAGGGAATCGAACCGTCGTCCCTTAATTCTTAATTCTATATTCTTAATTCTTCCCAAAACCGTGGATTCTATCGCATCAACCCTTCTAGATCAAATTGATAAAAATTATTATCCTGTAAAAGCTTGGTTAATTTTACATTACGGATTTTTTTGAATGTAATAATCACCTTAAAGATTTTTTTATCCTTTTTTGACTCACAAAAATTATTAATTTTCTCAATTAGCCGACTATCAACTGCAGTTGGACTTAATTTAACCTCTCCAATCAACAAATTTTGTTTATCTTCACTATAAATATCAAATTCGCACGATTTATCCCAATAATTTTCAATTGATTTTGGCTTATATACAATGTTTTTTGATAATAAAATATTCTTTAGCAACAACCTCCTCGCTAATTCTTCAAAAATAATCCCTTGATAAATAGTAAACGTGCTTTCAAAATCATTGAGAACATCCTTTGTTTCTCCCAATTCAATTTGAATAAAATTCTTATATACATATCTAAACCAGAATTGTAAAAATAAATCTTTTAGATAATATCTACTGTCACGACTATTTTTCTTGCCCTTTGATGTTCTTTTTTCTGCTAATTTATATTTTTTAATTAAAATAGATAGATATTTATTTATTGTCGTATTTGGGAGTTGCATAATATCAGCAATTTCGTTTAGTTTTGTTTTACCGATACTAAGACAAAAAAGGATATCAAAATACCGTTCATAATCTGTTCCAAATTCTTCAATTAACAAATTTTCTCCCTCTTTATATAGAGGCGAGTCTTTGGATAACACCGTTTTCTCTAAAAGTTCTTTTGTTGGGATATTAAATAAATTGAATTTTTCCAGAATATCATAATATTTTGCAACTCCATTAAAAATAGAGAACAATTCAAAAATGTTTTCAAGTTTTTTAACTTTGTGATCTCTACAAATTTCTACAACATCATTAAACTCAAAAGTTTTTAAGTTAATAAAATTATCAACCCTTCCAAAAAGTGGTTCTTTCTGCATAAAGATCTTTTCCATCATTGATTGGACACTTCCAATAAAAAACAGGTTCATTTTTGCTTTATTTTTATTCTCATCAATCTTTTTCTGTAAAATAGAGTAAACAGATAAATCAACATGATAAAAATTCTGAAATTCATCAAAAACTACAACTAATTTTTCTTTAGTACTCAAGTTAAAGATTATATCAAAAAAATCTTCCCAATTAGTAAGTTTGCCTGTAACAATATTGAATTTAGATCTTAAAATAGCGGTGAAATCATCCAATAAAATTTGTGAGCTCTTCTTGGTAACATAAAAATAAAGCGCTTTTTTATTTGCCATGAATTTTTTGACAAGTTCCGTCTTCCCAATTCTTCGCCTACCTATCATAACCTCCACAACCAAATTGTCGCTTGCTATTTTATAGTGATCCTCTAGTATTTTTAGCTCTTTTTTACGATTATAAAATTTCTTCATAATATCTAATTTAATATACCCACCAGTATTATACCACGCAGTATATTATTGTCAACTGCTTTGCCAAGCCGTAGCTCCGCAAAGCAAAGGTTGGTGTCCTTGGCAGGAGTCGAACCTGCATTAATGGCTTAGGACGCCACTGTTCTATCCATTGAACTACAAAGACTTATTATTTACGTAAGGAGTCGCCATATCATTCGATATGGCGTCCTGTCGAATGACAGGGCGAACCTACATTAATGGCTTAGGACGCCACTGTTCTATCCATTGAACTACGAGCGCTTATATCCAATTATCAATCTACAATGAACAATTATCAATGACGTCTACGCCGACGTTATTAGTCGTCATTGTTCATTGAACATTGACAATTGATCATTGATTACGGACGCCACTGTTCTATCCATTGCCTGTCCGCCTTGGGCGGGAACTACGAGCGCAAACGAAGAATAGAGAATTAAGAATTAGGAATTAAGTATCCGAAATCGTCCGCCTCAAATCGAGTCAAGACGTGTCGTCCCTTAATTCTTAATACTTGATACTTAATTCTTTGTACAACATTGTTTGCTAACTTAATCCCCCAATCAAACATCCTCTATTTAACATAATACCGTCTCTTCAAGACCTGTTCTTCTTCTTCCTTCCTCTCTTCAATCTTTTCTTTAGCAAGTTTTCTGATTTCATTTAGATTTAGCTCACTAATTTCTTTGGCACGATTTTCTAGATATTCTTTTGTGTTTCGCATGGGATCATCAAGAACTTCGGATAATAATGCATCCATAATACATCCTATCTTTGGCCCTGGTTTCAAGTCTAACAGTTTCATGATATCATTTCCATTTATCTTAATCATCTTTGTTGAAATTGGATCCTTGCTCACTTTGTCTATCATGTATTCAAAATGACGTAATTTATATGGCTTTGCTTTTGGCACACCACTTCCAAGGCGATCTGCAATTCTCAAATCAATCAAATCCTTCACATTTTCTGCCCCAATTCTCTTCACAATTCTCCTCACCCCAGCGTCTGAAACTTCATCAACATTGTAAAAAAACATATGATTTTTAACCAAAAGTGACACTTTATCAATAATCTCATTAGAAAATCTTAATCTTTTCAGAATTTTCTTAACAATTTTAGAACCAACATAATCATGATTATAGAAAGTGCTATTAAACCCATCTCCATGCTTTGTTTGTGGTTTCGCAATGTCATGAAATAAAGAGGCAAGACGCACTGTCAATTTCTTTGATGGACAATGTTTTAATGACAGAATTAAATGTTGATAAATTGTATATGTATGATGTCTGTTCTGTCCAACTCCAATCCCATATTCCACTTCTGGCAATATAAAACGCAGTAGTCCAAGTTTTTGCAACATCTCTACCCCCTTCATCGGATGGTCTGATAAAATAATTTTCACTAACTCATCACGAATTCTTTCTTGAGATACTTTCCCTAAAGACTGTGAATTGTTTTTTATAGCCTCAGCTGTCTTTTCTTCAATCTCAAAATCAAACTGCGTTGCAAATCTAACTGCCCTCATCATCCTCAAAGCATCCTCCCCAAACCGCTCCCCCGCATCC
>CAYZDR010000002.1:0-33596 GCA_964477425.1 uncultured Candidatus Saccharibacteria bacterium | reverse complement strand
GCCGCTGGCACAGCTATTTATGCTGAACAGACTAATTTAGATGGCTATGCTATTTTTGCTTCGGGGAATATAGAGGCAAGTGGAACTATTTGTGATTCGGTTGGATGTATAGGGGAAGGAGGATTAGTATTAGAAGCAGTGGAAACAACGAAAGATGTTGATTATTCTGATTGTGTTTATGACGCTGATCCAACAGAAACTTTTAGAATGGGCACCTTACGTACGCCTAATACTGATTTGATTTCTGCACATATAGATTTTCATGTATGCGGTAATTTTATCGGCGATTCAAGAAGCTATGTAGATTTATATTTTTGGGATTATGTTAAGGAAGAGTTTATAGGTAGATTTAATCCTCTTTCTTACACTACTACAGCTTGTGGAGGAGCTACTTTAAAGTGTGCTAATATTGTTTCAAGTGAAGACGTTACTGATTTGGTAGCATCAACAGGTTCTGTCTCTATAAGAGCCAGAGTAAGTCAAGAAATAGATTTAGAACCACTACGTCTTGATGCTATAATTACATTAATTGAAGCTCACGACGAAGTAGTTTCGGGGACTCCCCCGTGGGTATTCCATGATAATGATATTTTTTATAACGATGGCAACGTCGGCATAGGAACTGCAATCCCCTCTTCTAAATTAGATGTAAATGGGAATATTAAGGCAAATAGTATAGGAATAGGAACAACAGCACCAAATAGTCTATTACACATTTATGATACTGGAACTAATGCAGAATTAGATATACAAAGCGTAGCAGGGGCAAACAGACACTGGGGAATATATCAGGATAGCGGTTCACAAGATTTAAACTTTTGGCATGAAGATAGTGATAAAGTGTTGACACTTACTAATGAAGGGGATGTGACGGCGAGTGGGGATATTACAGCAAGCGGAACAATTTGTGATTCGGTTGGATGTATAACGGCGGGAGGGGGTGGAGTTGCTACTTGTGATGTTTGCGATAGTAGGTTTGTAAATGAAGGTGGTAACTTAGTAGGAACTGGTTGTGGCGTACAGGTAAGTACCAAGAATGAAGTAAATATAAATGCAAATAATCGGGTTCGTCTAAATGCAGATGCTGCGCAAACTTGGATTGAAGCGAACCTAGCCGGTATAGAACTATATAGTAATCAAGGAGATATTAAATTGACTTCCGTGGGAAGTGGTAAAGATATATTTATAGGATCACTTGATAGGATAGAACTAACTTCTCATGGGGGGGGCGTGTATGTTAATGGGGGACTCATATCTGACGTTGCAGAATTTATGGATGTTATAAAAACAGACAAAGCAGAAGAAGGAGAAATAGTATCTTTAATTAGTAATGATAAATTAGGTAAAACTACCAAGAAGAATGATGAAAATTTAATTGGAGTTATTAGCGGAAGTAAAACTTCAACACTACATTTAGGAAACGGGGAATCACTTTATGATGATACAGAAAGTCTACCAGTAGCTTTAGTAGGTAGAATATTTGTAAAAGTTAATAATGAAGGAGGAACTATTCAAGTAGGAGATCCAATTACTTCATCTTCTCAGCCAGGTATAGGAATGAAAGCCAATCAGACTACCAAAATTGTTGGTTATGCTATGGAAGCTGAAAGTTTTGAAAATAAAAATACCTCAGAGATATTAGTATTTGTTAATGTAGGATATTATGTTTCGGGAGAAGATTTTCAGAAAATAGATAAAATTGATGAATTAGAAAAAAACAATCAATCTTTGGAACAAAGAATTTCGGCTCTGGAGAATAAATAATCATTTAATAGTCTTTATTAAGGTTAGAAACAAAAAAACAGGGAATAATTTCTCTGTTTTTTAATGATTCAGTTATATCTATAGTATACTATAAACTATTTGACAAATTCTTATAGTGTACTATAAATTGACAGGCATAACCATAGATAGTATATTTATAATTAGTAGACTAAGTATAAACCATATATTATGAAAAAAGAGCTTATATTAAAGGAAATTTATGATCAGAAAAGATTTTATAAAAACAAAGATAGATTTAATTGAAGCCGATCTTTTGAGATTGGCAGAGTTTAACATTTGAGAGTAAATAGTAACATTGGGTACTAGATTGTCTGTCCGCCTAGCCCTAAAAGAGGCTAGGCTAATAGTTAAAGCCTCATAAATGAGGCTGACGAGTTTAAATGAAAAATCATTTTATTGGCAATCCGGATTTGGAGTATTAAGTCTATTTGAAAAAGGCATACCATTTGTAAAACATTATATTAAAAATCAAAAACAACATCATAAAGACAATAGAAATTTAATTGATATTTTAGAAAGTTGTTAATTACCTGTTAATTTTATTGATCACCGTAGCCCCATTTTATAGGGCTTTGTTAATTAGCCTAGCATCTTTTAGGGCTAGGCGGACGTTAAGGTAAGTAGGAATTTTAAATTTGGGGCTGAATAGTAAAGATAAGAGTTAGTTGAACGTTCGCCTAGGCATGCAACGCATGCGGGTTCAAGATTTTGAACCCATACATAGTTAAAGCCTCATAAATGAGGCTGACGAGTTTAGTTAATAATAACAAAAACAGGGATTAATTTCCCTGTTTTTTAATGATATTGTACTCTCTGACTTTTAGATTACGCTTTAGAAACTTCGGCGAAGATTTTGTCAAAAGTTTTTGGGTTGTTTAATGCTACATCAGCAAGAACTTTCCTATCTATTTCAATCTCATTCTTCTTCAACGCTTCAATAAACCTTGAATAGGTAAGACCTCTTTCTCTAACAGCGGCATTGATTCTGATTTGCCAAAGTCTTCTAAAATTTCTCTTTTTAGTCTTTCTGTCACGATATGAATAAACACCAGCTTTTGTTACAGCTTGTTTAGCAGCTTTAATAGTGCTTTTCCTACGTCCTTGATAACCTTTGGCTTGCTTTAGGACATTTTTCTTTCTTTTATGGGCTTGAACGCCTCTTTTAACTCGCGGCATATGTGTAGTTGATTATTTGCTTATAATTTTCTGCCATGTTTTCTTTGGCATACATGAAGATCTTAAAGATTGAGGTGAACGTTTCGTCCTTCTCACGCTTCCAGGTTCTTTTGCATTGAAGTGTGCCTGTCCACATACCTTTGCCATGACCTTCTTATTCTTTGTTACTCTAACTCTTTTTGAGATAGATTTGTTAGTCTTAAGTTTTCCCATACTATTTTTTCTCTGATTGAATAATTATTATTAGTCCACGTGGACTTTTCTGAATTCTACCATCAACAGTAACTTCAACTGTTTGTGATATATTCTTAACAAAGTCATTTAATCGCTCATACGCTAGATCAAAGTGTGCTTTTTCTCTCCCTTTCACTCGTAGCTCTATTTTAACTTTGTACCCTTTTTCTAAAAATTTAATTGCGGATTTGCTCTTAAAGTCTAAATCATGTTGACCTTCCTTGAATCCTATCCGTACTCCTTTAATTTCTCCAGTTTTTCGTTGCTTGATCTTGCTGATTCTACTATCTCTTTCTTTGTCATACTTGAATTTTCCAAAGTCCATGATCTTACATACAGGAGGATCTGTTTTTGCAACAATTTCTACTAAATCTAATTCTTGCTCTTGAGCCATTTGTAAAGCTTGCGATAAATCCATTGCATCACCGAGAAACTTTCCATCAGCTCCTATGACCTTTACTTTTCCGGCTCTTATTCTATTGTTGGTTCTATAAAATTTGCTGATGGCGAATATATTAATATTTATAACGAATAACGAAATGGTGGAGATGGCGGGAATTGAACCCACGTCTAGAAGTTGTTTAGAAAATATTCTACAAGCTTATTCTATCTAATGTTTTAAGTAAAAAGATAAAAGATAGTCAGAAAACTTTTTACCGAGGCTTCCAAGAATTCAATTACAGGCGGAAGCGAACTGTAATTATAGCCAGATGTATAGCACCAAGATCCGCCTATCAGGCTTGAGCGGTTTGATGGCCACCGCGGTTAGGCGATAGCGAAAGCAAGAGGACTAGTTACAGAAGCAACTAGACTCTTTAACTTGTTGACTGCACTTATTAGGTGAGTGATGTTTTTTACATGGGCTCTCCATGGCTTGCTATTTTTCAAAGTGAACTTCCATCGAAACTTGTCATCCCCGTATTCAATGATCAATGTTCAATGAACAATTATCAATGACGAATGTAATTGACGAAATTTTAAAATCTTTTTAATTGCTTTAGCTCTCTCTCAATATTTATACTATCTTCTCTTTTCTTGATTGATTGTCTTTTGTCAAATTTCTTTTTTCCTTTGGCTATGGCAAATTCAAGTTTTATCCAACCATGCTTAATATACACCTTAATGGGAATAAATGTCAAGCCTTTTTGTTTTGCAACTCCTGTTAGTTTTGCAATCTCTGTTTTATGTAAAAGAAGTTTCCTGGATCTCTCTGGGTTATATGCAGGTAATTGACCAGCATTTTTATATGGAGAAATCAGGCAATTAGTCAAAAATGCTTCATTATGATGGACTGTTACATATGTTCCTGATAGGCTAATATGACCTGCTTTAACAGATTTTACTTCTTGACCAGTTAAAATTAAACCAGATTCTATTTTTTCAAGAATTTCATAATCAAAAGAAGCATGCTTATTTGTCGCTAAAACCTTTGTATTCATAGAGATATTTTAACATAAAGTACCTTGTCCTACAAGTCTTGCTAAAGAGGATTGAACTATGATATAATATATTAAATTAAAGACTTCTCAGACACGTAAGTCTTATGTTAAGGCATAGAAGGAGAATTACATGAAAGCCTATTTATCACAAAAAATCGAGAAGATTGTCAAAAGTCTTTTCGGAGTTGAAATATCTACGGAAATAGAAAGTCCGAGAGAATGTTTATTTGGTAATTATTCTTCAAATGTAGCTATGCGATTGGCAAGGACTACCCAGAAATCTGCAAAAGATATAGCCAATGAAATTATTGATGAAATTAAAAAAGATAAAAAGATTATTGACAATTTTTCTAATATTGATCAGAAAAATGGATTTATTAATTTTAAGTTTTCAGAAAAGTTTTTAGGAAACGAGATTAAGAAAGTTCTTGATCAAAAATCTGATTACGGAAATTTGAAGTTAGGGAAAAAACAAAAGGTTCAACTTGAATTTGGTTCTGCCAATCCAACGGGTCCCCTCACCATTGCTCATGGTAGAGGGATTTTTTTTGGAGATACGTTAGGAAGCATTTTAAGTAAGGCAGGGTTTAATGTTCAGAAAGAATATTATGTTAATGATGCAGGTAAACAAATAGATATTTTAGTTGAGTCTGTCGCGCGGAAAGCATTAGAGCTTAAAGGGAAAAAGATTGATTTTCCTGACTATTGTTACCAGGGGGACTATATAGTTGATGTGGCAAAGAAATTTGTGATTGAAGAAATGGTAGATATTCAAGAGTTGGAAGATGTTAAAAAAGCAGTAAAAGAGTTCACTCTTGTGAGTATGGTGGACATGATTAAGAAAGATTTAGAATTTGTGAATGTGAAATATGATAGATGGTTTTATGAAAGCGAATTGTATAATAAATCATGGTTTCAAAGAAAAGACGAAGTTCAGAAAGTTTTGGATCAGTTAGATCAAGATGGAATGTTGTATGAAAGAGATGGAGCGTTATGGTTTAGGTCAACTAATTTTGGAGATGATAAAGATAGAGTGTTGGTAAAAAAGGATGGGGAGAAAACCTATTTTGCTTCAGATGCTGCGTATTTCAAAAACAAAGAAAAGCGAAAGTTTAAGCGTGCCATTGAAGTTATGGGGGCAGATCACCATGGGTACATGCCACGAATAGGGGCGATGATAAAAGCATTGAAGTGTAAGATTAAAGTAGATTTCATTCTTGTCCAAATAGTAAGGTTAATAGAAGGTGGACAAATACGAAAAGTTTCCAAACGAGCAGGTGAATTTTTGACACTGAGGGATTTAGTTGATGACGTCGGAGCTGATGTTACACGATTTTTCTTTCTTATGTATTCCGTCAATTCTCACATGGATTTTGATTTAGATCTTGCAAGAGAGAAGTCAAAAAAGAATCCAGTCTTTTATGTTCAGTATGCGTTCGCACGAATCTGTAGCATAATAAAAATGGCAGAGGAAAAGGGAATTATTCTAAGTGAAGAAAAAACAAGGTCATCATATCAGTATTCAGAAGTTGAGATGCGTTTGATAGGTTGTTTAGTGTCATTTTCTGATGTGATTGAAGACTCTGCATCCAATTGTAATGTTAGTTCTCTAGCACACTTCTCGATTGACTTGGCTAAAAGTTTCCATGATTTCTATGAGCATTGTAAAGTAATTAGTGAGGATAAGAATTCTACGGTAGCACGACTACAATTAATTTCAGCTGTGCAAATAGTTCTAAAGGAAAGTTTACGGCTATTAGGAATCAGCGCTCCTAAGAAAATGTAATCAATCAATTCTAAAATAATAAAGGATAAATTATGAAAATAGGAATTGACGCAAGATCAATATTAAACCCAGAAAAAAAGGGAAACATAGGTGTAGGACATTACACTTATCATTTGTTGCGACATCTACAAAAAATTGATAAAAAAAATGAGTATGTAATTTTTCTGGATTCAACGGTCAGGGAAAAAGATATTGATAAATTTAAGAAAGATAATTTTTCAGTAAAATTTTTTCCATACAATAAATACAGACGTTTCTTGCCAAATCGGTATAGGGATATAATGTTAGGTGGATTTTTCAATCAAGAACATTTGGATATTTTACACATCATCGGATTAAGCTCCGCTGTCCCACCTGAATTTTCTGGTCAGATTATCGTTACGGGAAGAGGAGTGGGATGTACTAAATATCCTGAACTTTATCCAGATGAAATTCAGAAAAGAGCCAAGAGAATTATTAAAGTACTGAAAGCAAATTCTGATCATTTGAATTTGATAGTTTCTTCTAATTCTTTGAAAAAAGATACCATGGCTTTATTAGAAATTCCTGAAGAAAAAATCGCTGTTGTTCATGAAGGAATTGATGAGCGTATCTGCAATTATAGAGATGAAGATAAAATTAAGGAGATTAGAAAAAAATATAATTTAAGTGATCGGTTCATACTGTATATGGGAACAATTGAACCAGTAAAAAATATTCCACGTTTAATGGAGGCATTTAAGAAAGCCAAAGATCAAAGTTCAGAGGCGTGTCAGCTGGCAATTGCGGGGAAAGATGGTTGGATGGCAGATGAAATTAGAAGTATGGCGATTGATTTGGGAATTGAGAAAGATGTGATATTTACAGGGTACATTCCTCCTGAAGATATGGCTCCACTTTTTCAGGCGTCGTGTGCTTTCATTTTTATACCTCTTTATGAAGGGTTTGGTTCTCCTGTTGTTGAGGCGATGGCGTGTTGCCTTCCAATTATTGCCTCAGATATAGATTCTCTAAAAGAAGTTGCTGGAGATGCGGCAGAGTTTGTGAACCCTTATGATGTTAATAGTATCGTGGATAAAATGTTAAAATTTTCATTAAATAAATATGATATAAAAAGTCAGTGTGAAAAGAGCTGTAATAGGGCAGGAGAGTTTTCATGGGAGAAGTGTGCAAGGGAGACATTGGATGTTTATGATAAAATAATTACCGTATAACGTGTAACTTGTAACGCATAACTTATAACATATAACGAAAATCTCGGAGGTATCTCGGAGATTTTGTAAATAAATATGCAATATATAACAGCATCAAAACTTTATGATTATATAAAATGTCCTCACAAAGTTTGGCGGGATGTTTATGGACCACAAGAAGAAAAATCACAAGAACCAAATGATTTTATTCAGCTTTTATGGAAAAAAGGTGTTAAACATGAAAAAGATGTTGTTTCCAAACTGGGAGATTTTGTAGATTTAGAAAAAGGTACATTAGACGAACGCTTTGAAAAAACAATTCAAGCAATGAAAGATAAAGCACCTTTGATTTATCAAGGTGTACTTAAATATGACAATGTTTTGGGTATTCCGGATCTCCTGAAAAAATTACCCAATGGCAGTTATATGCCAATTGATATTAAGTCTGGGATGGGATTTGATAGTGCTGATGAAGAGCTTGGGGAAGAAGGAAAGCCAAAAAAACATTATGCTGTCCAACTTTGTCTATACAATGAATTATTAAAAAAACTTGAATTTGCTACACACGATACAGGGACGATAATTGATGTTAATACAGATAAAGTGGTGTATGATCTAAATTCTCAAATGGGGTTGAGAGACAAGAGAACATGGTGGGAATTTTACAGGACGACTAAAGGAAATGTTGAATTGTTAATAGCTGGGAAAAACAAAAATAAACCTGCTTTGTTAGGTACTTGTAAAATTTGTCCATGGCATGCGAGTTGTAAAAAGTGGTGTCAAGAAACAAAAGATCTAACTAATATTTTTTGTTTTGGGAGAAGTATTAGAGATAGAATAAACGAAGATCTTTTTATTGACGATATTGATGATTTTTTGAATATGGATGTGGATGAAATAATGGAGCAGAAGAAAAAAGAAATTCAGATGGGGAATAAAGAATTTCTTTACAGGGTAGGGGAAAATAGTTTATTAAAAGCAATCAAGCGTGCTAAAATATTTTATCAAACAAAAAAACCAGTTTTTTACAATCAAATCGTTTTCCCAAAAACAAGTTATGAATTGTTTTTTGATATTGAAGATGATCCAACTCAAGAATTTGTGTATTTACACGGAGTTTATCAGAGAAAGGGTGGGGAGGAAAAATTTATTGATTTTACGGCTAAAGAGAATACAAGAGAATCAGAGAAAAAAGCATGGAGCGATTTTTGGGATTATATAAATTCTCTTCCAAAGAATGATTTTTCTGTTTATTATTATTCTCCTCATGAAAAGTCTGTTTATAGGCGTCTTCAAAAAAGATATCCAGATGTTGTATCTATGAAAGATGTTAATGATTTTTTTGATAATCCAAATACTGTTGATCTGTATACAAAGCATATTCTCAAGGAAACAGATTGGCCGTTAACGAGTTATTCTGTTAAATCAATTGCCCAGTTTTTGGGTTTTCAATGGGAGGATGAAAATCCGTCTGGTGCTGCTTCAATTGAGTGGTATAATAGGTATGTAGAGACAAAGGATCCTGCTGTTTTGAAAAGGATTTTAATTTACAATAAGGATGATTGTAAGGCGATGATGGTGATTAAAGATGAGATTGAGAGGATGCAGAGAGGGGATTAGTGGGATAGATGTCAGTCGTGCTAAATAAAAATGGGAAAAATTTGTTTAAGAAATTAAACAGTAGTAATAATTTTTAGGTAAACAATGTATGTTAAATAAAATTTTTGGTAAAGAAAAAAATCATGGGTTAACCCTCGGAGATTATAAAGATATTTGGACGCCATTTTGTTTTTTAGATGAATCAGGGACTCTTGATATCAAAACACATCCACATTTTACTGTTGGAATGGTAAAATGTTCACAACCATATTATCTTCAACAGAAAATCAGATACATTAGAGAAAAAAATAATTTTTGGTGGGAACTTAAATTTAATAATTTAAATAAGGTAAAAGTAAAGATTGCCATGGAAGTTTTAGATGCATTTTTTCAGACTCGTAGTATTTGTTTTTCGTCCTATACAATTAATAAAAAAAGCGATTATTTCAAAAACGAATTTCATAGTGATCCATTTATCGCCTATGAACAAATTACCAAACATTTACTAGAGGGGAATTTGAGGAAAAATGAGGTTTTGATAGTTTTGGCTGATAATGTAGTTACTCCAAAAAGAAATAAATTTGAGGTGAACATTAAAAACCATCTTAATAATAAGTTTAAAAGATTAGCTATTGCTGGTGTCTGTCGTCTAGATTCTAAAACAAATGATTTATTACAAATGACAGATTTAATTATCGGAGCAATTAATTACGAGCTACTCTTAAAAGAAAAAATTATTGACCAGTCTTCACAGTACAAGGCACAGTTTATAAAGGCATTCAAGAATAATTTGGGTGTTGATAATTTAACCGAGGATTTCAGAAATTATAATTTTAACATTCATTTTCATAATGACGATGAGAATGACGATAATATAAGATCGGGAGGAGATGATAAGATAATTAAGGATGATGAAAAATAGGGTAAAAAGAAAAAAGCCATTGGCCAATCGAGCCAACGCTTTTTTCAAATACTTGATAATTTTATTGTAGCAAAAGTTATACACAATGTCAATAGTGGATATAATAGGCAAGGGTTGTGGAGAAGTGGATAGTATTTTTCTTTATTTTATTGTTTGTTTTTAGAAGAAACGAGGGATGGATTATAAAAATGCACCGTATCATTCAATACGGTGCATTTTTTAGTTGTGTTGATTTTGATGCAGTTAAAAAAGAATTCACAATTTAAATTGTGAATTCTTTTGGGGTGGGTATGATATAGTATTTCTCTGTATTTTGCTTGTTTTTGTAGTGATAAAAGGATATAATAGAAGTATAAAGTTAAAATTATGAATACTAATAAACAACAAAAAAATAATATTGCTTTTATAGACGGTCAGAATTTGTATATGGGAACAAGATCAGACAGCCCAGCATGGAAAATCAATCTTGCAAAATTTAGGAAATATTTGCTCAAAAAATATAATGTTCAAAAAGCATATTATTATTTGGGATGTGTTGATGAAAAGTACCAAGACTTATATGAAGAAATTCAGAGTGCTGACTTTATTTTAGTATTTCGTAAACATAATACGGCAATGCTTGGAAAGAAAAAAGGCAATGTTGATTCTGATATTATCTTTAATATTATGAAAAGATTATATAAAAAAGAACCATTTGATAAAATAGTTCTTGTGTCGGGTGATGGGGATTATAAAATGCTAGTAGATTTTTTGATTGAAGAAGAGAAATTTGAAAAAATACTTTTTCCAAATAAGAAGTTTGCATCTTCACTGTATAAAAGTATAACCAGAGTTTACTTTGATTACTTGATTAACATAAAACATCAAATAAAAAAATAAAAAAAAGGGGACCTTTGATCTTACGATCTCAGGGACCCTTTCGTATTGATATTCTTATTATACAAGACTATATGAACCTGTCAAGTCGACAATATTAGTCTAATGTAACCACAATTCTCGTTGATGTTATGCGAAGGAGATGATTCATGAATAGAGAAGACAAAAAAGAATTCACAATTTAAATTGTGAATTCTTTTGGGGGATGTATTATATAGTATTCCTCTGTATTTTGCTTGTTTTTGTAGTGATAAGGGGATATAATGATAATATGGAAAAACAAGAATTACAAAAATTAAACAATTTCGTTATCTTCAAAACAGATGAAGGTAAAGTAAATATTGATGTTTTTTTTGCTGAAGACACTCTGTGGCTTACTCAAAAAATTATGGCAGAATTATTTGGGACAACAAAGCAAAATGTGAGTTTACACCTTCAAAATATTTTCAGAGAGAAGGAACTTGATGATAAAGCAGTTGTCAAGGATTTCTTGACAACTGCAGATGATAGTAAATTATATAAAACAAAATTCTACTCAGTAGATGCTATTATTGCTGTTGGTTACAGAATAAATTCTACAAGAGCGACCAATTTTAGAATTTGGGCAACAGATGTTTTGAAAGAGTTTATTATCAAAGGATTCGCTATGGATGATGAGAGGATGAAGCAAATTAAACATTTCGGCAAAGATTATTTTGAAGAACTTTTAGAAAGAATAAGAGAGATTCGGACAAGTGAAAGAAGATTTTATCAAAAAATTACAGATATCTATGCTCTTTCAGCAGATTATGATAAAAACGAGGATTTAACAAAAGAGTTTTTTGCTACAGTTCAAAATAAACTACATTGGGCTATTACAGGTAAAACTGCAGCAGAAATTATTTATGAAAAAGCAGATGCAAAAAAGATTTTCATGGGGTTGAATACATGGAAAAATGCTCCGAAGGGTAAAATTTTAAAGAGGGATGTCCTGATTGCCAAAAATTATCTTAATAAAAATCATATTGATGAGTTAAATAGAATTGTTTCAGCATATTTAGATTTGGCAGAAAACAGAGCAAAAAAAGGAATCATCATGAATATGAATGATTGGGCTGTTTTCTTGCATCGTTTTTTGGAACTGTCTAATTATCCAATATTGGAAGATAAGGGGAAAGTATCAGCAGAGGAAGCAAAGATAAAAGCAGAAGCAGAGTATAATGTTTTTAGGGTTGAGCAGGATAAAAACTATATTTCTGATTTTGATCGGGAAGTTAAAAGATTTTTAGCTGATAATAAAAAGCAAAAGAAGTAATTTTATAAAAATGTGCCGTATCATTCAATATGGTGCATTTTGGGGGATGTATTATATAGTATTTCTCTGTATTTTGCTTGTTTTATTGCATAAAAGGGGTATAATGAGAGGTAGAATTGAAATATAGATATAAATTATGCAAACAATTTTAGATACACAATTAGCAGATTCTTATAAAAGCAATTCCCACAAAATTAGAATTTTATCTGAAAATTGGGTTGATAATGAGATATTTTGTCCAAATTGTGGAACTAGTATTAAAAATTATGAAAATAATAGACCAGTAGCAGATTTTTATTGCTCAAACTGTAAAGAAGATTATGAATTGAAAAGTAAAAGAAATAGCATAGGTAAAAAGGTCCCCGATGGCGCTTATAAAACTATGCTTGAGAGATTGCAAAGCCAAAATAATCCTAATCTTTTTCTTTTAAGTTACGATGTAAGTAATTATGCAGTTTTAGATTTTGTCGTTGTCCCAAAACATTTCTTCGTTCCAGCAATGATTGTAAAAAGGAATAAAGGAATACCAAATAGACCCAACTATATAATGTGTAATATAGATTTAACTAGTATTCCTAATAGTGGGAAAATATTTTATATCAAAAATAAGGTAGTAGAAAATAAAGAAAAAGTTTTAAAAAATTGGCAGAAGACTTTATTTTTGCGAGAAACTGGAAAGGCGGATCTAAAGGGATGGATTTTGGATGTTATGGGTTGTATTGATAAATTAAATAAGTCAGAGTTTACACTCCAAGATATTTATTCTTTTGAAAATATCTTGAGTAAAAAATATCCAGAGAATAAACACATTAAGGATAAAATAAGGCAACAGTTACAGTTTCTTAGGGACAAAGGATATTTAGATTTTGTGAGTAGTGGTAAATATAAATTAATTTGAGTGTATGAAATTAAAAGATTTTATTAAAAGGTTGGAGGATATTAGGGAGAAGCATGGGGATGATGTTGTGGTTGTTATGGCTGATAATATTTCTGTAGTTGATCCTGTTTTTTTGGAGGGGAATTTGGATAAAAACGTGATTGTGACGGATAGGGAGTAAAAAGTCAATTAATATAAAAGTTATGAGAAATATCAAAATTCCAAAATCAAATACAAATGAATACGAAACCATAACAATTGAAAAAAATATGGTTATTGTTGGTGCCAACGGAGCGGGAAAAACGCGCTTTGGATCATGTATTGAAGGGAATAATAGTAATTCAAAGAGAATTTCTGCACAAAGGTATTTACAACTTGATGAAAATGTACAAAAACAGGATTTTGAGACAGCTTCAGCAAAGTTAAAAAATAGCTACAAAAATAAACCTTCTATTCAGCCACAAAATGATTATCAACAAGTTCTCATTTCGTTATTTGCCCAAGAGTCTAGAAGGAATTCTGAATATGTAAAGGAATCACGTGTTTCAAAAAACAAAATATTTGTTTCCCAGTCAATTAAAGAAAAAGTTATAGATATTTGGGATTCTATTTTTTCATATAGAAAATTAAAGTTGAAAAACGATAAGGTGAGGGCTGAAAGTGAGGAAAATGAATTTTCGGGTATGGAAATGAGTGATGGTGAAAAAGTTGGTCTGTATCTTATCTCGCAAATTTTATTGGCTGATCAAAATTGTATTTTAATTATTGATGAGCCGGAACTCCATTTGCACAAATCTCTAATGGTGAGATTGTGGAGTAAACTCGAAGTACAAAGAAAAGATTGTATTTTTGTATATATAACTCACGATCTTGATTTTGCGGTAAATAAGCCTATTAGTAAGCGAATTTGGATGCAAGATTATAAAAATAATAAATGGGAATGGAAAGAGTTAACTCCTAATGAAGTTATACCAGAAAACCTTTATCTGGAAATACTAGGTAGTAGAAAGTCGATTTTATTTGTCGAAGGAGATAAGGGTTCTCTAGATGTGCAAATGTATCAATCATTCTATGGTAATTTTACAATTATTCCTCGTGAATCGTGTGAAAAAGTAATTGAATCAGTCAAAGGATTAAGGAATAATGCAGATCTTCATGGCAAGAAAGTATTTGGTCTAATCGACAGAGATTTTCGTCCCGAAGAACAAATTAGTTCGTTAGAAAAAAATAATGTGTTTTGTCTTGGTTTAAATAAAGTAGAAAATTTGTTTTTGATTCCTGAAATTATTGAATTAGTCTGCGAGTACCTTTTAAAAAGTGGAAAGAAAGACGAAATAATAGCGGAAATTAAAAAACATTATATTGAAAAAAAGGACTCTATTAAATTTAAGGCGATTAAATATCGCATACAGTGTTTGATAAACAAAAAATTCAGTATTATAAATAATGATAAGGGATATCAAAGTTTTAAAACATCAATATTTAGCGAGATGGATCAAGAATTTTCAAATGTGGTATTACTAGAAGGGGATGATATCATGGAGATTTTACGGGAATATCCTTATAAGGGATTAGTGAAGCTAGTTCAAGACAAACTTGACCTTACAAATAATGGATATAGAGATTTAGTTTTAAATTTTATTGTATTCGAAAAAAGAAAAGAAATTTTAGATATTCTAAAAAAATATTTGCCTGATATCAGTTTAAAATTGAATTGTCAGAATAAAAAATAATTATATGAAAAAAGAAATAATAAAAAAACAAACTAATATAACAAAGAATAAAAATGTATTAGATAATATACAGCTTTCCAAAAGAAAACGAATAGAAATTCTTGCAAAAACACTTGGGAAAACGGTCGTAGAAATATTACCAATGGTTAATGAAATAAGTAAAATCATTAGTATTCCTCAAAAATATAAAAATGAGGTCGATTCCGTTCGTGCGTTAATTCTACTTAATGAATTCCAAAATCGATTAGATTTGAATGAAGATTTTAAGAATAAATTAGAAAAGCTACTTACTAGTAATGCAGGTTTGCTACTTTTTAATAAAATTATAAGGATACTAAATCGTGGTAATTTCAACGAAGAATACACAGGGACGTTAGCAGAAGTACTGAAAAAAATTTCCAGTTCTGATGATCTTGAGAAAATGTTTGAAGAATATGATTATATGTTATCTCAAGTAGAAAAATTAAGTCCGCAAGCACTAATTATTTTGAGTAATTTTGAGGTTTGGAGAGGAGGAAAATTTTCTGGAGGGTCTACGGTAAGTGGGCAAACAGTTTCTAAAAATTGGAGTATTGAAATGGCTGACAAATTTGCTCAGAGTAAGAGTATTGAAGATATAAAACATAGACAAAGAATCGCACACGCATATCTTGAATTGGAAAGTAACAGGATGCTTTACTTGAGTAATAGTAGCAATGTTTTACTTTCATCAATAGGTGAAGAAATTTATAAGTATATTCATTAAGTGAATAACAAAAGAATTCACAATTTAAATTGTGAATTAAAATAAAATGTACATTAAAATGCACATTTCCACCCAAAGGCGGATAAAATAATAAATAAACTAACACTCCACCTTCGCCAAAGGCTACGGCGGACCAAGTCAATCAAAAAGTTGTTGCCAAAAAATATGGTGATGGAATTTTGATAAAAGACTGGAAATAAATTAATGTATCAAGAAGTGGTTGACCACAGTACCAAATCAAAAAATAAATATTGAATTTATGACAAAAAAGAAGTACAATATAAATGTATTGGATATCTTAATAAAAACAAAAATTTAAAAAATATATGTCACAAAATATGTCGCCAAAATTAATGGCAACAATCAAATATTTTATTGCAAAAAACAATAATTCTCGACAAAAAGATTTATCCAATAAAAAATTGCAAAAGCTTCTATACTATTCACAAGCATGGAACTTAGTTTTTCGTAAGAAAGATTTATTTTTAGAGGATTTTGAAGCGTGGGTACATGGTCCTGCTATTCCAAAAGTTTACAGGGAATTTAAAAGATTTGGTAGTGCTACTATTGATATGAAAACACAGGAAAGTGATTTTAGAGCACTGACCGATAACGATAAAAAAATATTAGACGAAGTTTGGAAAGTATACGGGAAATACGATGCGACATATTTGGAAATTTTGTCTCACAATGAAGAACCATGGCAAAATGCTCGCAGTGGTTGTGTTGCTTATGATGCTTCCGATGCTATTATTAGTAAGGAGGAAATGAAAGAATATTATGGGAGGAAGGTCAAAAAATAAAAATAGAAAAGCGGAAAGAAAATCGAAATCAAAAGATTGGCACATAAACATAGAGGCAGGAAAATTTGAGAGAACAAAACAAATTGATCAAAGCGTAGCAATTCGAGCGGAAGTCCCTGACTATGAAGATAAATTGAAAGAAAACTTTTTGTTTTCATTTGCTCATTACAAGATAGGACAATGTGGTCTAAAAGATCTTTACGGAAAAGACTCAAAACAGTTGATTGAAAAATTGCGGAGAATAAATGAAACAACTATAAGGGAATTACCTAGTAGTAAATTGATACACGATAACGTGAAAAAGGGAGGTAACTATAAATCTTTATTTGATGGGTTATCCCCCGATGTGGAAATTAGGGAAATTAGATTTTCTGACAGCGGAAGGATATTTGCTTATTTCGTGGAGAGATACGTGTGTATAGTAGCTATTAAACCAAATCATATTAAGATTTAAAAAGGTGTATGAACATCTTTTTAATTTGATTAATTTCAAATATCAGGTGAATTAAAACATTTTGTTACGTAACATACTACGTAACACCTCAAAAAACGACATTACCAAACAACAAAAGAGGGGTAAAAACCTTTATTCTATGCGGAAAATAAGGGTACAAAAATTTGGTGTAAAGAGAACTTGACACCAAATTAGTGAATGGTGTAAACCAAACAGAACAGAGATAAGTTTTAAAGACTGTAAAATTAGTTAAAAATGGGTAGTTTCAGGTGAAAAATGGGTAGATTGATGTATTTTTGGGTAGATTTGGTCGATACTTGTATAGATTTGAAAAGTATGGTATTATAAACATATGAAAGAAAAATTACTTACAATTGGTCAGGCTTCCGAATATCTCAAGGTTTCCTTGAAGACACTTCGTCGTTGGGATGAAAGCGGTAAATTAACGGCGATCAATAAAGATGGTGGCACTCACAGATATTATCGTGAAAAAGATCTGGAAATTTTTACTAGTGATTTAATGAAGTTTGCATCCGAATGGATTCAGGATGGCACTGAATTTCCCGGTGAATTTTATTGTCAGACAAGTTCAGATTTTAATGCACGATTGGCAAAAATGGAAAATGTTCTCAAACAGATGTCTGGATTTGAAAAATTGTATTCCCTAATTGTTTTGATTGCCGGAGAGATTGGAGATAATTCGTTTGCACACAATTTGGGGAAGTGGCCGGATACATCTGGAATATTTTTCGGATATGATCTTGCTAAAGGTATTATCGTTCTAGCCGATAGAGGATTAGGTATTTTGGAAACATTAAGTCGTGTTCAACCTCAACTTTCAAGTCATGTTGATGCAGTGGAAGTTGCATTTACAGAATTTGTCTCTGGGCGAGCGCCAGAAAAACGCGGGAATGGTCTTAAAACTGTTCGCAATGTGGTTCTGAAGTGGCCAATTGATTTATTCTTTACTAGTGGTGATGCAGAAGTACGTATACAGGGATCTGATAAAGAATTTCATGTCAATCGTGGCCAACATGTTGTGCGTGGATGTTTAGCGAAAATAGAATTTAAATTTTAGAAAATATATGAAGTTACAATTAGAAAAATTTGGTAAAACATTAATATCGCGAGAGTTGGGGAGTGAAGCACTTAAAGCATTTCAGCCAACCTTGAGCGAGCTTCCTAAAGATGAAGAACTGGAAATAGATTTTTCTGGAATATCAACATTGTCACCATCGTGGGCTGATGAGTTTTTAAGTCCATTGTTAAATCAATTAGATGATCGCTTAATTCTTTTACCAAGCGATAATCTTTCAGTACATGCGACACTTGATATTTTACTAGAGGTTAATAAACGTCCATTTAAGATTAAATCCTAATTATGTTTCAACCAATAGATAACAAAAAGAAATTAGCGGATCTGGAAAAAGAGGTTCTGGCTTTTTGGAATGAAAATAAAATATTTGAAAAGTCTTTAGAGAATAGGAAGGATGCGGAGCAGTATAGTTTTTACGATGGTCCACCATTCATCACTGGTGTTCCACATTGGGGGACGCTTCTTTCATCTGTTGTCAAAGATTGTTTTCCTAGGTTTTGGACAATGAAAGGGTATCAAGTAGAAAGACGTTGGGGATGGGATTGTCATGGATTGCCTGCTGAACATATGGTAGAAAAGAAATTGGGGACGAAAAGTAAAAAAGATATTGAAGACAAAGTTGGAATTGAGAAATTCAATCAAACTTGTTTTGAAGAGACTTCTAGAATTGCAGGAGAATGGGAAGATGTTATTGGAAGAATTGGTCGATGGGTAGAATTTAGGAATGCCTATAAAACGATGGATAAAGATTATATGGAATCAGTCTGGTGGGCATTCAAACAATTGTACGACAAAAAGTTAGTTTATGAAGATGTAAGAATCTCACTATATTGCCCTAGATGTGCTACGCCTCTTAGTAATTTTGAAATTGCAATGGATAATAGTTATCAGGAAGATACCGATCCAACCGTATATGTAAAGATGAAAGCTAAAGATTGGGAAAATACTTATTTTCTTGTCTGGACAACTACTCCGTGGACTCTTCTGGCTAATGTTGCATTGGCAGTCGGTAGTAATATTAAGTATCAAGTGGTAAGTATCAGAAATGGAGAAGAAAAATATATTTTGGCTGAAGATAGAATTACCGATGTTATGAAAGATGAAAAATATGAGGTCATTGAAGAAATAGAAGGAAGCGATTTAGTTGGTAGAAATTACGAAGCAGTTTTTAAGAGTGATATTCAAGATGGATATAAAGTAGTTTCTGGAGATTTTGTTACTGCTGAAGACGGGACAGGGATTGTACACATTGCACCTGCTTTTGGAGAAGATGATTTTAATCTTCGGAAAGAAAAAGGTTTGCCAATAATCTTAAATGTTGATGAAGCGGGAAAGTTTATTGACGGAGAATGGAAAGGCAAAAATGTCTGGGATGCTAACAAAGAAATTGTACAATGGTTAGAAGAAAATAAATATTTGTTCAAAATGGAAGAAGTCACTCATAGTTATCCTCATTGTTATAGATGCCATTCCAAGATGATATACAAAGCTCAGCCAGCATGGTTTGTAAATATTGCTACAATTCGAAAAAAACTTTTAGAAAAAAATCAAGAAATAAATTGGTTTCCAAAGCACCTTAAAGAAGGAAGATTCCAGAAAGGAATAGAAAGTGCTCCAGATTGGAATATTTCTCGAGACAGATATTGGGGAACAGCAATGCCCGTTTGGAAATGTGAGGAGAAAGATTGTAAAAATATAAAAATTATTGGTTCATATGATGAACTAGAGAAATTATCTAAAGACAGATTGGATGATTATCATCGTCCAAAAATAGACGGAGTAACATTTAAGTGTGATGAGTGCGGAGGTATAATGAAAAGAATTCCACAGATTTTTGATTGCTGGTTAGAATCAGGGTCAATGCCATTTGCTCAGTTTCATTATCCATTTGAGAACAAAGAAAAATTTGAGAAGAGTTTTCCTACTGATTTTATTTCTGAGTATGTTCCACAGACTCGTGCATGGTTTTACTTATTGCACGTAATTTCTGTTGCTATTTTTGATCAGCCGGCCTTCAAGAATGTTGTTGTTACTGGAACTATTGCAGGTAGTGATGGAAGAAAAATGTCAAAATCATTGGGAAATTTTACTGCCCCAGATGAGGTACTTGAAAAATATTCAGCTGATGCTTTGAGATTCTATTTTCTTTCTTCTCCTTTGATGTCTGCTCAGGATATGAATTTTTCTGAAAAAGATATTGCAGAAATTCAGCGAGGAGTATTTATGAGACTATGGAATTCTGTTGCGTTTTTTAATACATATGCAGTAGTTGATAATTGGGAGCCAAAAGATGAAGTAGAGTTTTCAAAAAATCTATTAGATAAATGGATAATATCAAAATTAAATTCTTTAATAAAAACAGTGAATGACAATATGGTTGGCTATGACGTCGTTAAGGCGACCCGAGCAATCCCAGAATTTATTGATAACTTGTCTAATTGGTACATTCGCCGATCTCGTAGGAGATTTTGGAAGAGTGAAAGCGATGAAGATAAAAATAGTGCTTACCAAACTTTGTATACTGTCCTGTTAGAATTATCCAAAGTCATGGCACCATTTACTCCATTTATTTCAGAAATGATTTACAGAGGTTTGAAAACTGGATCTACAGAGTTAACTCATGAGGGCGGATCCTCCTTCGCTCCTGCGGGAGCTACGGCGGACAAGTCGGTGCACTTGGAAAATTTTCCAGTTGCAGATGAATCTTTGATTGATGAAAAATTAAATGATCAGATGGCGAAGACAAGAAAAATTGTTGAATTAGGATTGGCGGCGAGAGCAAAAGCTGGAATTAAAGTGAGACAACCACTGGGGGAGATGAGTGTTAATGGAGTGGGGGTATTGCCGGATGATTTAGTCGAATTAGTTAAAGGCGAGATTAATATTAAAGAATTAAGAATTAAGAATGAAGAATTAAGGGACGATGACGGTGCAGGTAAATCTGACGAATCTGTGATGGTGGAAGATGGGGGGATTTCGGTTTGTTTGAATATAGAGATTACGGAGGAGTTGCGGGTTGAGGGGGTTGCTAGGGAGATTGTAAGGTCTATTCAGCAGGCGAGGAAAGAGGCGGGGTTTGAGATTGATGATAGAATAAATGTTTCATGGAGTTCTGATGATGAGGATATTAAAAAAGCATTTTCTAATTTTGGAGAATATATAGCAAGAGAAGTTCTTGCAGAAAAAATGGAGGAAAATATGGAAGGTGATTTTAGTTTTGAGAAGGAGGCTAAAAACTGGTCTTTGAAAATTGGTAAAGTGTAACTATGAATAGAAAGAATAAGATCAATGTCGGAATTCTATTTGGTGGGAAATCTGCTGAGCATGAAGTATCTTTACAATCAGCAAAAAATGTTTTTAATGCTATAGATAAGGGAAAATATAATCCAATTCTTATTATAATAGATAAGACTGGAAAATGGTCATTAAATAATAATTCAGAGTCGTTGCTCAATACTAATGATTCTCAATTTATTAAATTAGGCGAATCAGGTGATTCAGTTGCTTTAATTCCTCAAAGTGATGGAAAAATTTTAAATCTTGTTAATCAAAATGAAAATTTAGTAATTGATATAATTTTTCCAATTTTGCATGGACCATTTGGAGAGGATGGAACAGTGCAGGGATTATTAAAATTAGCAAATATTCCATTTATAGGAGCTGGTGTTCTTGGTTCGGCTATTGGAATGGATAAAGATATTATGAAACGCTTATTGCGTGATGCCGATGTTCCAATCGGGAAATTTATTGTTCTAAAATCCTATGAAACAATTCCTGATTTTGAAAATATAAAAGATAAACTGGGGCTTCCGTTTTTTATTAAACCTGCAAATATGGGTTCATCTATTGGTGTAAATAAGATTCATAATGAAACTGAATATCAGAATGGTATCAAAGATGCTTTTGAGTATGATATTAAAATAATTATCGAAGAATGTATTAATGGTAGAGAAATTGAATGTTCGGTGCTTGGAAATACTAAACTAGCTGCTTCAGTTCCTGGTGAAATTTTATATAATCATGAATTTTATTCTTATGAATCTAAATATATTGATGAAAAAAATTTAGTTTTAGAAATACCAGCAAAGATTTCGAGTAAGATAACGAAACAAATACAAGAGCTTGCAATAAAAACATTCGAAACTTTATCTTGTGAAGGGTTGGGAAGAGTTGATTTTTTTCTTAAAGATAATAATAAAATTATAGTAAATGAGATTAACACTATGCCAGGTTTTACAAAAAATAGTATGTATCCCAAACTTTGGGAAGCCAGCGGAATATCGTATACTAAATTAATTGATGAATTAATTCAATTATCAATTGAGAGATTTAATAAAGAGCAAAAATTAAAAACTACTTTCGATAAATAATTGAAATGAAACAATTAATTCAAAATCAACAATTTGAAAAAGAACTTTTTGATAAAATTATTAAAAAATATCAGAATAAGTTTGAGTTTTCAATTTGCATTATTGATCTTATACCAGATAATCCTTGCATTTTCGGGTACAATATAGATAAATTTATTTATCCAGCAAGTTGCTATAAAATTTTTATTGGAGCAGAAATTTTGCGACAAATTGAAAAAGGTAATTTTTCTCTGGAAACAATAGTTGAAGTCAAATCTCCAAATGATGTAGATAAAGATAGCCGTATTTTCCCAAATGATACTAGACCGCTTTTGAAATCTGGAGATAAAATGTCAATTGAATATTTATTAAATCTAATGCTCACTCGATCAGATAATACTGCATCAAACTGTTTGATAGATTTTGTTTCAAGAGAAAGTGTTACTGAAAATATAATCCAAAAATATAATTGGCAGGGGAGTGGAATAACAAGAAAGTTTCTTAATAGAACTAAAGAAAAACAGAAATATCGTTTTTCAGAAATTACGATGTCTTGTGTAAGACATTTAGCGGAGTGTTTTTATCTTATTGAAACTCAACAATTAGTTTCGCCATGGGTATCAAAAAAACTTTTAGAATTTGGGAAAGAAAGAGATCTAGAAAAATTAAACAAAGAAAGATATAAATATATTTATGGTAAAGGAGGATGGTTAGAAATAAATCTTTGGAAGCATTCTTTTCTATCTGTTTGTAAAAGTATTTTACAAAAACAATGGGCAGTTATACGATGGCATAACAATGCTTATGTAGCAAAAAGCGAAAATGCCCATTATACTTGCGCCATTATGTCTATATCAAAATCTATTTTCCAATGGAGAAAGTTTCCAATGGAGAAAGTAGAAACAGAAATTTTGGATTTTATGGAGAAAATTAACAAAGTATGATATAATCTAAATATGAGTAAAGATATAGAAAAAAAGTTAAGTGAAATAACTAATAAAATTGTTAAAGAAGTTGATCCTGAAAAAATAATTCTTTTCGGTTCTTATGCGTGGGGAAACCCGGGGCCTGATAGTGATGTTGATCTTGTAGTGGTTGAAAAATCAAAAGAATCACGGAGAGAAAGGCAGATTAATATAAGAAGATTGCTTTTTGGCTCAGGAATTGCTTATGATGTCGTGAGTTATACGCCAGAAGAGATAGAAAGAAGATTAGCAATGAAAGATTTTTTTGCAGAAAAAATAGTTAATAAAGGCAAAGTTTTGTATGCAAGATAGTGATAAAACAAATTTAGATTCCGTGGTCAAAGAATGGATTAAAAGAGCAGGCGAAGATGAGCTTTCTTCAAAGTCTATTCTAAAACATAGAGACGGAGCTCCGAGTTCTGTTTGTTTTATGTCACAGCAAATGGTAGAAAAATATCTAAAGGCATTCCTAATTTCTAAACAAGAAAATTTTCCTAAAATACATAATTTAGAGAGGATACTAGAATTATGTATAGGGATTGATCCTGCTTTCGTGGATCTAAAAGAAGAGTCAATAAAACTAACTGAGTTTTATATAGAAACTAGATATCCAGCAGATTATCCAGAAGGAATTTCTTGGGAAATGGCAGAAGAAGCATTTGAAATGGCTAACAAAATAAAAGAATTTATTGAAAGTCGTTTGAATTGTTAAAAATAGGTCTTTGAAAATTTGTAGGGTATAAATTATATTGATTAGATGAGCCCGTCTTGATTTTCATCAAGTCGAGGCAAGGAGGGGAAAGATGAAAAGAATATTTAGAGTAGTCTGTACTTGTTGTTGGAATCCACAAATATTACTCTATGTTAAAGTAGACGGGATTCCGACAGCGCTTTTTTTAAGTAAGCATAAATTAGAGTATTTTTTTGATCCATTATGCTCAAATAAACTAAAGGCTAGTGGGTCGTGTTTTAGGGAAAAGTTAATTATGATTCCTTCTAACATAAATTTTTTGACTAGCCGAGGAGGAAGATTCGGAAACGGATTTCTCTGGCATGAAAGTATGGAGAAGATGGGATTTCAATGGGGGCAAGATGGACTTTATATACCAGAGACATGGCATAGTCCAATGGGGAAAAAGATGAGGGGGATATATTTAATGTAGTAAGGGAGAATCTATGGATTCTCCCTTTAATTATATTTACCCTAAATTACGGTTCTTATAAAACGGATACTAAAGTATCCTGAACCCGCCTTAAAAGGCGGTAGAAAAAATCATAAATTATGATATAATACAGGCATGGCAGAAATACAACGGACAGAAGGAATAATTTTGAAAAACATCCCCTTTGGAGAGGCGGATGCTTTTTTTGTTGTGTTGACTAAAGACTTTGGGAAGATGAAAATATTTGCAAAAGGAGTGAGAAAAATTGACGCCAAATTGGCAGGGCATTTGGATTTGTTTAATAAAAGTGAGATTGCTTTTGTGATGGGTAAAAAATTTCCAAGGTTAACAGGAAGTATAACAGATAAATATTACAAAAATATAAAATCAGATCTTGATCGTCTTGCAATGGGATTTTTTGTAGCTGAATTATCTGACCAGATGTCAGAAGAAAATGTTATTGTGAGAGAAGAATATCGTGAGCTATCAAATGTTTTAGATAAACTTGAGTCCGCGCCTGATCATAAAATTAAATACATCCCAGCTGTGTTCGCGGCGAGGTTATTGAATATTGCAGGGTACTGTCCAGATTTTAATGACAAAAATAATGAAACAAAACTCTTGAGGCTGTGTATAAAGTTTGGATATGATATTATTGAAAAAGTTGATTTATCAAGTGTTAATCTATCTAATTTGAGAAAAATAATTGAAGATCCACTGTCTAATGCTATCCACAGTAAATTAAACTCGTGGCAATTTGTTAAAAATGTTGTAGACTGTATAAGTAGGACGAGATGAGTGGCGGTTAGTAATTCGTAATTGAGAATTGATTTATGTCGTTACAAGATCTAGAAAAACAAATATATAAAAGAGGGGAAGATGATGCTCCAAATGTTGATTTTGAAAAGAAAGAAATTGAATCTTCGGATGTTCTGGATGTAGAGAAAGAATGGCCGAGGGAAGAAATACGGATGACAAAATCTTCTAGGAGAAAAATATCATCAGGGACCAAAAAGAAAATTTTCATTTGGGGAATAATTTTTGCCATAGTAGCCTTGATAGGAAGTAGCGCGTTGCTTTACTATGTTTTGCAAAACAGATCATTTAGAGAGAAAGATATAATATTTGAAATAGAATATAACGAGGAAGTTGTTTCTGGGATGGAAGAAACGATAACTATTAAATATGGGAACTTTTCAAGGGTTGATCTGAACAATGTCTCTATATCATTTCATCGCCCAGACTCTATGATCATGGCAGAAGAAGAAAAAACAATAGCAATAAAAACTTGGAAGATTGATAAAATTGCTAAAGGTGAATCAGACCAAATGGAAATTCCAGTTCAAATATTTGGGACAGAAGGAAGTGCACATTTAATAGCAGTAGAAATTCAATACATGCCAGCAAACTTTAATTCATTTTTCAGAAAGAAAGTTGATGGTAAAATTAATATTAAATCTTATCCAATTGCAATATCAGTTGAAGCACCAGATGAAATTGTTTCTGGAGAAAGTGTAGAATATGTAATCAATTGTGAAAATTTATCTGATACAGATTTTTCAGATCTGACATTAAAAATTGATCCTCCTTTTGGTTTTTTGCTAGATGAAGTTATGCAGTTTACCGACTCTGAAATAAAAGAAGCTTTTATCAGAAATGACAATGAGATTCTCATAGATAGTTTTGTAGAAGGAGATATTATGGAATTTAAGTTAATGGGAAATTTATTTGGAGATGTTGAAGAAGCTCAGAATGTTGATGTTAAAATAGGTTTTACTAAAAATGATAATTTCTACGCATATAATGAGGCAAGTGGGACAACGATTTTGATGGCTCCAGAAATACAAATTATGCAGTCTGTTGTGGGGGATTTAGAAAATGTTGATATTGGAGAAAGCGTGCAATTTGTTATTAAGGTAAAAAATACATCACAAAATGCATTAAGCGGAGTAGTCGTATCAACAGTATTAGACGGTGATGCCATCGATCTCTCATCATTATCTGTAGAAGATGGTTTTATTTCTTCAAATAATGTGATAGAGTGGAATTCATCAGGAGTGGATAATTTTGGATACCTTGCTTCAATGCGTGAGGAAACTCTGGAATTTTCCCTAAAAGTTAAAAATACATTACCAATGAATGGAGGGACGTCAAAGAATTTCGTTATTTCAAGCACACCTTCAGCAAAATCTGAAAGTACAGAAGAGCCAATTAGTGGAAATAAAATGAGTATAAAAGTTAATTCTAGATTGGTTGTCATCACAGATGGATCATATTACAATAATGGCGGGATTAAGAATTTTGGACCAATCCCACCTAAAGTTGGTGAAACTACTTCATACACAATTCGTTGGCAAATTCTTAATGTATCAAATGATGTTCGTGGGACCAAGATTAAAGCTGTTTTACCACCAGGCATTGGGTGGGGGAATAACTCTTTTACTGCCAACGGAAATCTTTCCTTTAGCAATGTGACTAGAACGGTTATGTGGGACATTGGAACAGTTCCAGCCAATACTGGGATAAAAGCTCCTTTGTATGAAGCAATTTTTCAGATCAGTATTAAACCAGCTCTCCCAGATATTGGGAAAACAATGCTTTTGTTAAATAAAACTGAATGTTCAGGAGAAGACATTTTTACACAAGAAATTCTTTCAGTGACAGCAGATGCAAAGACAACTAGTTTATCTGAAGATAAAAATTTATCTCAAAGCCAATACAGGGTGGTAAATCAATGATCAATGTACAATGAATAATGATCAATGACGTCAGCCAGCGGGCTGGAATTAAGAATATCAAGGATAGTGGTGATTTTATTCTAGAAAGAATATGCTAAATAACGAAAAAGATAAAAATATTTTAAGAACTCAACACGGTATTATTCACACCCCTTTTTTTATGCCTATTGCAACACGTGGGGCAGTCAAAGGTCTGACATCTGAAGACTTGGAATCAGTCGGGGCACAGGTTGTTTTGAGTAATACATATCACTTATGGTTAAAGCCCGGGGAAGATATTATTCAACAAGCAGGTGGGTTACATAAATTTATGAACTGGAATAAACCCATTTTAACCGACAGTGGAGGTTTCCAAGTTTTTTCTTTAGGTAAATGGACCAAGTTTTCAGAAGAAGGAGCAGAGTTCAAAAATCCGATAAATGGAGAAAAAAGAATGCTTACTCCAGAAAAGTCTATAGACATTCAATTGAAACTCGGATCAGATATAATAATGTGTTTTGATGAATGTATCCCATGGGATTGCAGTTATGAATATGCAAAAGCATCCGTTGATCGCACAACGAGATGGGCAAAAAGATGTAAAGAATATTTTGTGAGTAAAGTTGATTGGAGTCTGGATAATACTAATCGTCCATTGCTGTTTGGTATTGCGCAAGGAAATCGTTTTGAGGATTTAAGAAAGCAGAGTGCGTTGGAGTTGCAGGAAATTGGATTTGATGGATATGCAATTGGAGGGGCTGATACGGTCAGTTCAACACATGATGAGATGATGGAAACATTAAAATTTACTTTAGACTATTTGCCAGAGGATAAACCACGCTACTATATGGGGTCAGGGAAACCTGAGGATATAGTTGAAGCTGTGAAATTGGGAGTTGATATGTTTGATTGTGTGATACCGACGAGAAATGCGAGACATGGAAGTCTATTCAATGTACAATGTACAATGATCAATGATCAATGCGCTACGACGGATGACGGTCGACTGCTGGATTATTCTGTAATGCAGATTAGTAATGCAAAGTATAAGGATGATTTTGGAGCGATAAGTGAACATTGTGATTGCTATGCTTGTAAAAATTATTCAAGGGCATATATTAGACATCTTCTTGATACGAAGGAAATGTTGGGGATGAGATTGGCTACTATACATAATTTGAGGTTTTATTTGAATCTAATGAATGTCCTGCGGGACACGACAGATCAACACAGATAAGAAACGTCAGCCCAAGGCTGATCCGCCTCGGGCGGAGATGCACACCTGCCTACGCTGGAGCTTCCTCCTCCGCCAAAGCTACGGCGAACAAGACGGCGAGGCACGGCAGATCACGGATACACCGCATGTTTATATGTTAAAATGTTTAGATGTTAATATGTTAATATGTCAATATGAAGAAAGTAGGAAAGCAAGTTATTGCCGAATTTATAAAATGTGATAAAAATATTCTTGATAACATGGTGATGCTCAAGAGGATAATCAGAAAAGCTGTTAAAGTATCCGATCATCATTTGGTTAAATTGGGGGCAAAAAAGTTTGAACCGCAAGGAGTGACAGTTTTTGGTATATTGGCGGAGAGTCATATCTGCATACACACTTATCCAGAATATCTATATGCGGCAGTAGATATTTTTACATGCGGTCAAAAATCAGATCCCATGCCGGCATTTGAATATATTAAAAAAGAATTAAAGGCAGTGAATGTGAGAATTACAAGCATGGATCGTGGTATATAATTAATAAATATTTATATTATGGCATGTCATAAATGTGGAGAATGTTGCAAAAGATTATATTGGTCTGATCGAATATTTATTTCTTTGCGAACAAGAACTTTAATGTTAAGTAAACGGTGTAAGTTTCTTGGCGAAGATAATAAATGCAAAATATATTCTATAAGACCAAAGTGTTGTTCAGAATGGCAATGAGGTGCATCTAAAGAAGAATAACTGTGTAATTACGAGGTTGCTTCGTTACTCATTCCGTTGCGACTTCATTCGTTCCTCGCAATGACAGGGAGATAGGAGTATTTGATAAATATCTGTTTTTTTGGTAGTATAAGGACATGGAAAATAATGATAAGCAAAAAATGGATAAGATAATCTCTTTTTGTAAAAGGAGAGGTTTTGTATATCCATCATCTGAAATCTATGGTGGGTTTTCAGCTATTTATGATTTTGGACCATATGGGGTAGAACTGAAAAATAATATCAAGAGATCTTGGTGGAAATATATGGTTCAAGAAAGAGAAGATATTGTTGGTTTAGATTCTGCAATTTTTATGCATCCAAAAATTTGGGAAGCATCTGGACATGTCAAAGGTTTTGCAGATCCACTAATAGAATGTAAAAAATGCAATAATAGATTTAGAGTAGATCATTTACTTGAAGATGCAGGTGTATTCGCTGATGAAAAAATGAGTGAAGAAGAGATTGATAAAATTTTTAGTGATAATCAAGAGAAAATAAAATGTCCTGTGTGTGGTAAAAAAGATTTTACCGAAATAAAAAAATTCAATTTGCTTGTCAAAACAAATCTAGGAAATTTAGATGGAGATATTACAGATGACAATGTCTCATATTTAAGAGGAGAAACATGCCAAGGTATTTATGTGAACTTTAAGAATGTTCTTGATTCAACGCGAGTGAAAATCCCATTTGGAATTGCACAGATTGGAAAGGCATTTAGAAATGAAATTACTGCAAGACAGTTTATTTTTAGAACACGAGAATTTGAACAAATGGAAATGCAATATTTTGTTCGTGCAGATAGAGAATTGGAAGAGTATGAAGAATTAAAAAATAATCGCTGGGAATATTATTTGCAGTTAGGGATAAAAGAAGAAAACTTAAAATGGCACAAACATGAAAAGTTAGCTTTCTATGCCAAAGATGCGTATGACATTGAGTATAATTTTCCAACAGGATTTAAAGAAATAGAAGGGTTACACGCGAGAGGAGATTATGATTTAACTCAACATTCCAAATTTTCAGGACAAAGTTTAGAATACAGAGACCCTGCCACTGGGGAAAAATATATTCCACATGTTGTTGAATCATCTGCTGGAGCTGATCGTGTTTTTCTTGCTGTTATCAGTGAGGCATATACAGAGGAAAAAATTAATGATAGCGAAACAAGAACTGTCCTAAAAATCAATAAAGAATTAGCGCCTGTAAAAGTTGCCGTGTTTCCATTATTGAAAAATAAAACAGAATTAGTAGAGAAAGCTCGAGAAGTATACAATAGCCTAAAAACAAAATTCAATACTGAATTTGATGACAATGGGAATATCGGAAAACGATATAGAAGGCAAGATGAAATTGGGACACCATACTGTGTTACTATTGACTATGATTCATTAAAAGATAATACTGTAACCGTGAGAGATAGAGATAGTATGGAGCAGGTTAGGATAGGGATTGATGAATTGGGGGAGTATGTAAAAAGTGGAATAAACGGATAAAGACACTTTCCTGTCATTGCGAACCGCAGTGAAGCAAACTCGTAACTATACGCTTTGAACTCTAATTACGACGACCTGAACTAGGATTTGCAGGATTAAAGGATTAAACAGGATTGTAACGACGACGTTGTAATCTTAAAAATCCTTTAATCCTGAGAATCTTAGTTCAGTATGTTGTGAATGCGAATACTATATGGTTACGAGGTTGCTTCGTCCCTCGCAATGACAGGGTTAGAGTAAATTTTAAAACATTATGCAATACAATAAAAAAACATTACCCAATGGACTTAGAATAATCACGGTTCCAATGACTGGCACCAACACTGCTACTGTTTTGGTTATGGTGGGAGCGGGGTCATATAATGAAACGAGGGAAGAGAATGGGATATCGCACTTTTTGGAACATATGGCTTTTAAGGGGACGAAGAAGCGACCGAAACCGATGGAAATTTCTGTTGAATTAGATGGCGTAGGTGGACAGCACAATGCGTTTACATGGCATGAATTTACAGGATATTGGGCTAAAGTTGATTCAAAGAATGTAGGATTGGCTATGGATATTATTTCTGATATTTCCATAAATGGATTATTGGGACAGAAAGAGATAGACAGAGAAAGAGGTGTAATATTAGAGGAAATTAATCTTGACGAAGATCAGCCAAGGAGGAATGTTGTCAGATTGTTCGGTGAATTACTCTATGGAGATCAACCTGCAGGAAGAAGTGTACTTGGACCGAAAGAAATTATTTCTAAACTTTCTAGAAAAGATTTTGTTAAATACAAAAAGGAACATTATATAGCCAAAAATATTGTGGTAGCTGTTGCTGGGAATATTGATTCAAAGAAAATAGAGCAAGAAATTACTAAGTACTTTAAAGGAATTTCTAAAAATCAAGCAAAAGATAAAGATATAGTAAAAGAAAACAAAAATAGATCAAAAGTTTTACTCAAGTATAAAGATACAAGTCAGTCGCATTTTCGATTAGGTGGTTTTGCATATAAAACTGGGGATAAAAAAGAATGTATCGCGGAAGTTCTATTTGCTATATTAGGTCAAGGAATGAGCTCAAGATTATTTTCTGTGATCAGAGAAAAAAATGGGCTTGCATATTATGTAGGATCGGGGTTGGGAACAAAGGCTACAACTGGAAATTATGCTATTCGTTCAGGCGTAGATAGCAATAGAGTTGAAAAAGCAATAAAATTATCAGTTAATGAATTAAAGAAATTAAAAGATAAAAAAGTTGGTGCGAAAGAATTGAGGAAAGCGAAAGAAATGATCAAAGGAGGACTTGCTATTGGGCTTGAATCTTCAGACGATGTGGCGGAATGGGTAGCTGGGCAGGAACTTTTGGAAAACAAAATTTTGACGCCAGAAGAATATGTTGCTAAAATAGAAAGTGTAACAGCTGAACAAATTCAGGAAGTTGCAAATGAATTATTTACTGATGATAATCTAAAACTTGCAATGATTGGACCACATAAAGATTCTGTGAAATTTGAAAAGTTACTAAAAGTTTGATTTACGTGTAAATTTTAAATAGTCGCCTTTTCCGCCCTGGGCGGATACGGCGTACCGAAGCAAAGTATGGATAGAGAAATTTCAATTTCTACTGCGACTATTCTTAAAGTCATAGGGGTCCTCTTAGTATTAGGGTTAATTTTTCTCATTCGCGATGTAGTTGTACTTGTCCTTTTTGCTGTAATTTTAACTTCTGCAATAGAACCATTCGCTGCGCGAATGGAAAATAAAAAAATTCCTAGAGTTGTGGCAGTGGCAATGGTTTATGTAATTGGAGCTCTTCTTTTTGGGACAGCTCTTTTCTTTTTGATCCCACCACTTTTGGAACAGGTGAGGCAACTGGCTGTTGCAATGCCATCATTCTTTGATTCAGCTATAATGAAATTTGAATCATTCAAGCTATTTGCAATTCAGCACAACATTGCTTCAAATGTGGAATATTTCTTTGACTCGCTGAGCGCTGAACTTGGCCAGGTCGCTCCCAATATTTTCTCTACCACCAAAGCTGTCGTAGCTGGAACAATCTCTGTCGTTGTTGTTTTGGCGGTTTCTTTCTACATGTCTGTTGAAAAGGGTGGTTTGAAGAAATTCATTGAAGCATTGACCCCAGAAAATCAGAGAGACAATGTTATGAGATTGGTTAAAAAGAGTCAGGCGAAACTTGGGAAATGGGTGCAGGGGCAATTTGTTGTGATTCTTTTAGTCGGTGTATTAGATTTTTTAGGATTATTTTTTATTGGAGCAAGATTTGCATTGTTATTAGGAATTATGGGTGCGATATTAGAAATTATTCCATATGCTGGACCTATGGTTGCTACGATGATTGTATTTTTAATATGTTTGTCTCAATCTTTGACCATAGCGATATTAGCAGGTGTTTGGTTTTTGATTGTTCAGCAAATTGAAAATCATGTGATCACTCCAAAAATAATGCAGAGCGCTGTGGGATTAAATCCGATTGTTGTTATTTTAGCAATCTTAATTGGAACAAAACTTGCGGGAGTATTGGGTTTGGTGTTGGCAGTTCCAGTTGCAGCTGTAATTGAGGTGCTTATTAGTGATTTTATGGGGACGGCGTCATCTTAACATGTAAACATACGAACATGTAAACATACGAACATGTAAACATACGAGGCAGGTGAATAGCCTGTTTTTTTGTTGTTGTAGTTCGTCGGCGATTATGCAGTTTACGATTGAAGAAAAATGGTGTATTATGATGATTGTAGTAATTCGTCGTTAATTGATCATTGTTCATTGCACATTGATCATTGACTGGAGAGATGGCAGAGCGGCTTAATGCGACGGTCTTGAAAACCGTTGTCCTGAAAGGGACCAGGGGTTCGAATCCTCTTCTCTCCGCCAATTTACAATTTCAGAATTTTCGGAAGTTTTACGCACCTGCGGTGC
>CAYZDR010000001.1:15734-34990 GCA_964477425.1 uncultured Candidatus Saccharibacteria bacterium | reverse complement strand
CAACCCCATCTTACAAATATCTCCAGCTCCCATTAACAAAACCACATCATTATTCTGCAGATTATCTTTAATGATCTCATAACATCTCTTTAGATTTTCAGCATAAAATGTCTTTTTACAGGAAAGCCCAGAAAAACATGTATTCTTATTAACTGCAAACATCAAATCCTTACTACTAACTTTATCAACAACATCTTCCCTCCCCTTCACATAAAAAACTTCTGACAAAATCACTAAATCTGCTTCATTAAAACTATTGGCAAATTTATCAAAAAGATTTTTTGTTCTGTTCCATGAATGTGGTTGAAAAACAGCAACGATACGCTGATGAGGATAAAATTCTTTTGCTGCTCTAATTGTCCCTTGAACAGACGTCGGATGATGTGCATAATCAGAAATCACAACAGTTTTTTCATGTTTCTCAATAATTTCAAATCTCCTACAGATTCCTCTAAATTTCTTGATTGATTTTTGAATATCCTCAAATGGCACCTTTAACAAAATCGCCACAGAAATTGCTGCCAGCGCATTATGGATATTAAAATCACCCGGAATTTGTAATTGTATTTCCCCCAAATTTTCATTTTTGTACACTAAATCAAAAACTTGCAAATTGTCTTTTATCTGTAAATTCTTTGCCACCACATCAGCAGACAAATCCTCCACTCCATAACTCAAAACATTATTTCCTAAAATACCCGCTTTTTCAAGAATCTCTAAACTTATTTCATCATCAGCATTAACGATAATTTTCTTTCCCAATTTAACATACTCTGCAAAAGTTCTTTTTATATGTTCTAGATCCTTATAGTAATCCAAATGGTCAGCCTCAATATTTGTCAGAACAATAATTTCAGGTGTCAGGTTTAGCATCGCCTCCTTATACTCACACGCCTCCACAATAAATATCCCCTGCCCAGATCCTCCTACTCGCAAGTTACCATCTTCAAAATTTTTCACTTTACTACCAACAATCACAGTCGGGTCCAATCCTGATTCTTGCAATATTATCCCAGCTATCGCAGTAGTCGTAGATTTTCCATTTGTCCCAGACACAGCAACTGTTTTCATCTGTCTGCTAAGTGTTCCCAGAAATTGTGGATAGCTCATTTCTGTTATTCCTAATTCTTTTGCTCTTTTTCTTTCAGGATTATTTTCTGGCACCGCCAAAGAATAGATTATTAAATCTACATCTTCATGAATATTTTTTTCATCATGCCCGATAAAAATTACTACTCCTTTTTCTCTAACTTCTTGAATAACTTCAGATTCTCCAGCATCAGAACCACTAACTTTTACTCCCATTTTTAGCATGAATTTTGCTACTGCGCTCATGCCAATGCCACCCACTCCAATCAAATGCACTTTTTTTATTTTAGATAAATCCATAGTTTAATTGTATGCTTGCTTTTATCACCTGTCAAAATAAAGAAGGCGTGTTATTAATATCCGCCTTCTTTATACGCTTATGCACTAAAAAATACATCCTCTGTTAACTTTACAATAGCATAAACTGGCAGCCAGATCCACAAGAACCTCGCCAATATATGCACTTCATACTTTTTATCCCAGTCCATAAATTCGTGATTAGTGTTTATTCGTTCTACATTCGTGAGGATTCGCGGGCATGATTACATCATGCCCGGCATTCCAGCAGGCATTACACCACCAGCATTACATGTTGAACATTCATCTTTTGGTTCATCAACAACAGCTGCTTCAGTAGTTAATAGCATCGCAGCAATTGAAGCCGCATTTTGCAATGCAGATCTAACAACTTTAGTAGGATCAATAATCCCAGCTGCAACAAGATCTTCAATTTCATCATCTTCTGCATTATATCCAATCCCAAAATTAGAATCGTTCTTTCTTGCTTCTGCAACATTGAAAACAGCATGTGATCCATCTTTCCCTGCATTTTTAGCAATCTGCATCATCGGTTCCAAACAAGCACGAATAATAATCTGAATTCCAGCAGATTCACCATTTGTGATGTGATTATTAATCCCTTGAGACATTTGATCCAACGCCCCAGACACAACAGCCAAAGCAATTCCACCCCCGGGAACAATCCCTTCTTCAACAGCAGCTTTCGTTGCTGCAAGAGCATCTTCAATTCTTGCTTGCTTTTCCTTCTGCTCAACTTCAGAAGCAGCTCCAACTCTGATAACAGCAACTCCACCTGAAAGTTTGGCAAGTCGTTCTTTATATTTGTCCTTATCGTAGTCGGAATCAACTTGATCAATCAATCTTTTAATTCTTTCAATTTGCCCATCAATATTTTCCTTACTTCCTTTTCCCTCAACAATTGTTGTACTATCTTTTGTTGTTATAACTTTTCCAGCTCTTCCCAACATTGATATTTCAGCATTTTCCAATTTAAGACCAACTTCTTCAGAAATAACTTTTCCACCAGTCAAAACTGCCAAATCTCCAAGCATCGCTTTCCTGTTATCACCAAATCCAGGTGCTTTAACAGCCAAAACATTGATCGTTCCTCTAATTTTGTTCACAATTAAAGTAGTAAGCGCCTCACCCTCAACGTCTTCAGCAACAATCAACATATCTTTCTTGCCCTCTTGAGCAATTTTCTCAACAATCGGAATTAGTTCTTTCACTGATGAGATTTTTTTATCTGTAATCAAAATGTATGGATCTTCCAAAATGGATTCCATTTTCTCTGTATTCGTAATCATGTATGGAGAAATGTACCCCTTATCAAACTGCATACCCTCAACAACTTCCTTAGAAAGTCCGAAAGTTTTGGATTCCTCTACTGTGATAACTCCCTCTTTTCCAACCTCTTCCATTGCATCAGCAATCAACTTTCCAACCTCTGCATTTTGAGCTGAAATTGTTGCTACCTGTGCAATTTCTTCATTACTTGAAATTATTTTAGATTTTTCAGCAAGAGTTTTTACAATTTCTTGAGTCTTCTTTTCAATCCCTTTTCTGATTTCCATTGGATTAAATCCAGCAGACACAAGTTTCAATCCTTCATCAATCATTGCCTGTGCAAGCAAAGTTGCGGTGGTAGTTCCATCCCCAGCAATTTCACTAGTTTTTACTGCCACTTCTTTCACAAGTTCTGCTCCCAAACTTTCATATTTATCTGAAAGTTCAATCTCTTTTGCAATGGTCACACCATCGTTAGTGATATTCGGTGCCCCAAAGCTTTTTCCCAACGCAACGTTTCTTCCCTTCGGCCCAAGCGTAACTTTAACCGCATTAGCAAGTTTATCTACCCCTCTTTTTAATTTCATTCGTGCATCATCGTTAAATGTAATTTCTTTTGCCATATAATTATTACCTTGGCACGCCGTATCCGCCCAGGGCGGAGAAGGCGGCAATTATTTATTAAAACACTCTTGAATCCTTATTCTAAAACTGCAAGAACATCATCTTCTCTGATGATTAAATATTTTTTGTCATCAATTTCAACTGGAGAACTATAGCTTGAGAAGATAACATTATCTCCAATTTTTACAGACATTTCAGATCTCTGTCCATTTTCCAAAACTTTTCCAGGTCCTATTGAAACAACAGTTCCCCTATCATTTTTTTCCTGTGAAGCTGTATCTGGAATTATAATTCCACTTTTCAGAATTTCTTCTTTAGGCATGAGTTCTAATACAACTCTGTCTCCCAATGGTTTTATTTGCATGTTTTTACCTCTTAATTATTAAAAATTATCGGTTAATTTCACTTGATGATTATATCAATTCAGGGGGCGAATGTCAATGGTTTCCCATTCATCGTCGTTGTAGGAGCAATTCACGAATTGCCCACGTCGTCGTACGAACAAAATAAAAACTACACTATTAAGACTTTCTAATAGTGTAGCCCTTGCATTTTTTCAGGTTGCAGATCCTGTTTTTTTATTGTGGACAATGATGATAGTCAGTTTCCGGTTGGAAGTTCCTGAAGTGATTGGTTCTGAAATCAAAACATTCACTACAGGCAATATTGCCCACTGGTGTCTTACACCCAGCACACGATTCTTCCTCTCCATACTGTGTAAAGTCTTCGTCACCAATTCTTTCCATACGAGTTGACGACATTTTAATTCCCTTGATTTTTTTCCTCTTGATCTTTATCCTTTTCATCTTCCCTCTCCCTATTAAAAGTTTAATAAAAAACTATCATCTAACCACAATCACAATGACTACCATATAGATAATCACCGTGAGCGTAGTTAGATAAATTTAGGAAGGAAATCTGATTTTTAAAGTCCTGTATTTTCTATATACATCATAGCATAGTTTTTGTGAAATGTCAAGCCTTGCAGGGTTAAACAATCAAAAAACAGCTTGAAATAGCGATTTTCGGTTTTCCTCGTCGCCAACGTAGAGACGTTGCATTGCAACGTCTCTACCGTCACAATTGTCTCAAATTTTTCCCCATTATCTTGTCTGTTACATTATTACGCGGGCAATTCGTAAATTGCCCCTACACAATCAATTATCAATCTTCAATTACGAATTATCAATTACGCCGTCGCGTGTTATCGTCGTAGGGGCAACTCACGAATTGCCCGCGTCGTCGTTCGTTACGTCGTCGTTATCCTGTAATCCTGAATCGAGATTAATCTGCTAAATCCTGTTTAATCCAGGTTCAGACATCGTCGTTTCCGCGTCAGATCAGCGTCACAATCCGCGCTCTATCCGCGAAAACATTATTTCAACTCATCATAATCATCAACTCCTAACTCACATAATCTCTGCTGGAATTTTTCCATAACTCCCCCCTCAGGAGAATCCGGATGAAATTCTAATTCACTATCTGATAATATTATTCTACCGCCGACATCATTCTTCCTAGAAGACGACTGTTTCATCGTCTGTATTTTCCTCACCACCCATTCAAAAACATTCCCCAAAAAACCACCTAAAATAAATTCTAATATTTTTTTAATACCAGCACGCTGTGTCCCGCTGTGCCACGCTGTATAGCTGTGGTCGGATAACTGGGATCGTACTGTGCCTTTGTATTCACACGATATCGCATCATCTGACACCACTCCATCCGAATAAGGAAAATATTTTTTTACCCATTGGTTCGCCTGTCTAAAATTATTTATAACATCTTTATTCTGCAAGAGCGGGACCAAATGTAAATACGTTTCAGCGTTATACAGACTTTGATGTTTTATCTCTAGATCTTTATCGCTAATAAAATGATTCAAACAAAATCTGTCTTTTATTTTGCTACCATGTCTATGCCTACAAGCGACGAATGTAATCAAATAAATAAACATCCGCGCTGTCCAGATTTTCCCATGCTTTGTAATAATTAACAAATCTATGTCACTACCTTCCACCGTGTTGCCCCGTGCCAGCGATCCACTGACAAAAATTTCTTGAGCAAATGGAATACATCTGAAAAATTTTATAAATTTTCTAACTATGTCCCATTTTTTTACGCCAGTTTTATCGTGTCTCTCCTTTTGCACGATAACATTTTGATCTAAATAAAAAAGATCACCATCTCTGTGAATCTTCTTTTTTAATATCTCACTTTTTTCTAAAGCATCTAAAAATTCTTTATTAGCCTTCAATGGCATATTAAAAATATCAGCAAGGACGACTGTAGTTAAAATAGATTTTTCAATGTTTTGCATATTAATTCAAATACGTTATTACTGTAGGGGCGCGCCCTTGCGGCCGCCCTCGTCGGTTACGACGAACGACGACATACTGAACTAGAATTCACAGGATTAAAAGATTAAACAGGATTGATAACACCGACGAACGACGTCGTAATCCTAAAAATCCTTTAATCCTGTGAATCCTAGTTCAAGTTTTACCCCTCCTTGACACCCCGCCAAAACAATGCTATAATATATAAATAAAATACCCGTTATTTAACAAACATCTCATCAACTCTAACCTGCATTCCACTGCGAATTTATAGAGTTCCTGAGATCAAAACAATGAATCTAATGGTGGACATAACAAATGTAAGGAGAAAGTTATGAAATATACCGAAATTGATGGTGAGGATATTAATAATTTTAAAGCACCACCTAAAAAATTTCGTATTATTCTATACGATGCCTATACTTTCATTCATTATTTTATCAATGATTATACAAATGCTTCGCTTGCAAAAAAGCGTGCAAAAAAGATTGTAGATAATGATTCAGATATGTTTTATCATACATCAGTTTATGATGAAAGTGGAAGCGTCATAGTAAAGTATGGAACTTATTCTTAATTTTATATATCAGCCCCCGGCAACAACGTTGCCGGGTTTCTTTTTTTATTTCCAAAATAACAACAGCATACGTCCGTCATTGTTCATTGATAATTGCACATTGTACATTGATTATAACACCTTCTTTAAAAATTTCCCCGTAACCGACCTTTTCTCTTTAACAATATCACACGGTGGTCCCTGTACCACAATTTCTCCTCCTTTTTCACCACCATCTGGACCAAGATCAATAATCCAATCTGCATTTTTCAAGATGTCTAAATTATGTTCTATCACGACGACGGTACTTCCTTTCTTTACGAGTTCCAGCAATAGCTTGAGTAATTTTTTAATATCTTCAAAATGCAAACCTGTTGTTGGTTCATCAAGAATATAGAGTGTGTCTTCTGATAATTTTTTGGAAAGTTCTGTTGCTAATTTTATTCTTTGTGCTTCTCCTCCAGAGAATGTCATGGCAGACTGTCCTAGTTTCAAATATCCCAATCCTACTTCTGACAAAAATTTTAATTTCCTGCTCAATTTTTCATTTTCAGAGAAAAATTCAAAGGCTTGATCAATGGTCAAAGACAACACGTTAGAAATATTTAATCCTCTATATTTAACTTTCAGTATTTCTGGCAAATATCTTTCTCCTCCACATTCTTCACATTTTACATATACATCCTGCAAAAAGTGCATTTCCATTTTCTTCTCACCTGCCCCCTGACACGCTTCGCATCTTCCACCTTTTACATTGAAACTAAAGTGTCCCGGTCGAAGTCCTTTTATTTTCGCGTATTCAGAATTGGCAAAAATATCGCGAATCATTGTGAATGCCCCTGTGTAAGTTGCGGGGTTTGAACGTGGTGTCCTCCCAATTGGAGATTGATCAATGTTTATAACTCGTTTTATATTATCTGCTCCTGTGATTTTCTTAAATTTCCCCGGATTTTCTTTTGCGTTATACAATTTTTTAAGAAGAGCTTTTGCTAAAATATCTTCTACTAAAGTGCTTTTCCCAGATCCAGATACTCCTGATACACAGACAAAGCATCCTTGAGGGATAATAGCGTCAACTTTTTTGAGATTATTTTCCTCTGCTTTCTCAATGATAATTCTTTTAGAATGATTGTTATTGTTTTTTTTCACAACAATTTCGCTTTCACCAGAAAGGTAAGCACCTGTAAATGTTTTTGCTTTTTCTAAATCTTTCAATGTCCCTTTCGCTACAATCATCCCACCGTTTTCACCTGCTCCAGGTCCGACATCGATCAAATAATCTGCTTCTTCCATGACCTGTTTGTCATGTTCAACAACTAAAATTGTATTTCCATCTTTTTTTAATTTTTGTAAAGCATTTGTGATCAATTTAATATCTCTTGGATGCAATCCTACAGTTGGTTCATCTAAAACATACAGGATCCCTGACAGTTCTGTCCCAAGTTGTTTTGCAAGACGAGCTCTCTGAATTTCTCCTCCAGAAAGATTTACGGAAGTACGAGATAAAGTTAGATAGCCTAAACCAATTTGCTGTAAAATTTTTAACTTTCCGATAATCTCTTTGATAATAGCGTTTGCAATTAGTTTTTCCTCTTCATTGAACTGAAAATCCATCTTCAAAAAATCAATCATGGAGTCAATCGGCATACTTACAAAATCATCAATGTTCCGCCTACCTATGAAAACAGAAAGAGCAAATGGGTTTAGGCGTTTTCCTTTGCATTCATCACATTCTTTTTCTATTAGATATTCTTCTAGCTCACCTCTTAAAAAATCTGTTGATGCCTGACGGTATCTTTTTTCCACATCTTTTAGTACACCTTCAAAACCGCCCGGAATATCTTCACCGTATAACATTACTTTTAATGCTCTTTCATTTAACTGTTTAACTGGTTCATGTAAGGAAAAATTGTATTCATCTGCAAGCCTATTTAATGTTTTATTCCCAATTCCCATTTTTCTCCATGGCTTAATTGCTCCTTCGGCTATCGTCAAAGAATCATTTGGAATAACTAATTCTGGAAGAGCTGACATCTTTTTCCCTGGTCCAGTACATGACGGACACGCCCCTTCGGGGCTGTTAAACGAAAAAAGACGAGGAGATAACTCTGGCATCTCCTGCCCACAATTCAAACAAATATTCTTATTGCTAAAAAATTCTTTTTTGCTTTTGATTCTTACGGATATAACATTATTGGAAGCAAGTTCAAGCGCGCTTGTTATGGAATCCACTATTCTCTCTTTTTCTATTATCTCATCACTGATCGCTATTATGGTATCTACAACGATTTCTATACTTTCTAGTTCCGCGACACTCGCCTCTTTTACATTTTTAATATTCTCTGTTTTGTCATTCAAAACAATTTTTGAAAATCCTAATTCCAAAACATCATTCAAAACATCATTCATATTATTACCACGATTTGGCGTTACGACAGCTGAAATTATTACTGTGAGATTCGCTTTATCTTTAATTCCTGCTACATCCTTGATAATATGATTTGCGATAGAGACAGGACTCATTTTACTTAATGGAGTTTTGCACGAAGGACAGTATGCTCTACCTAATTTTGCAAATAGAACTCTTAATAGATCATAAATTTCAGTGATAGTTCCGAGCGTAGATCGTGGATTTCTAAAGGCTACTTTCTGATCAATAGAAATAGCTGGACTTAAACCTTCAATTTTATCAACATCTGGTTTTGAAACATCTCCCAAAAAATATCTAGCATAGTATGATAAGGATTCAAAATACTTACGTCTTCCTTCAGCATAAATTGTATCAAAAACCAATGAAGATTTTCCACTTCCAGACACACCAGTTACAACCGTAAAACTTCCCAATGGAATATCTACATCAATATTTTTTAGATTATTTACTCGCGCTCCTCTTACTTTAATATTTCCTTGCATGTAACTTTATCCCTTTCTAAGACTTACATATTTGAGTGCAGTTCAAGGAAAACACGAGGAGCGGAGTGAGACGTATTGAAAGATACGTCGAAACGAGCACCAGAGTGTTTGACGAAGAAATGTGCCAAACATGTAAGTCTTAGTTTATACTAACATCCAATTAGTGGTTACCGACACCGCCATGATTGCAATGACAATGATTCCTAAATTTTTTATTAACGAAATACTGGTTATTTTTTTATTTAATGTATCCTCAACTATATTAATTAATGCAACAGCAACACTCAAAAGTATGACCGTTAGTGAGAATGACTCTAATGGTAAAAATGCTGATACCCATGCAATTTCTAGAAACACAAGCCCAAGAACAAGAGAAATAATTGTCACACATTGGTTATGTTTTGTATTAAATTCCAAAATTTCTTTGAAAGAAATATATGAGACAATAAAAAAACCTGCTAAAGCCACTGAGAACGAAATATTGGAATTTCTTAGAGTAAGAAAAAGTGATAAAAAACAAAGTGATAAAACAATAATAACTAAAGGTTTGTTAAATGCTATTTTGCTACGCAAGAGTTCATGCTGTCTTCTATCTTGTTTTTTGTTCTCATGTTTTTGACGTAGTAATAATAGAAAATAAAAGATTAACGAGCTAAAAACAGAGAATAAAAAAATTCCAATATATGAAACAAAAAATGGCATTATAATAAAAAAAGCAACACTCAATAACAATGGCATAATCAACAATCTTCTAGGCTTCCCGATGATTTTTACACATCCGAATAGAATAGCAATTAGGCAATAAAATACAACAGAAAGATAAAAAGAAGGAAGATTAAATGTTACCAATAAATATAAAATTGCAAATATTTTAATCATAGTAATATAATACCAAACCCGACGACGATAACCTCTCCCTCAAATCCCTCCTCCTAGACAGGAGAGGGAAGCTATTTAAAAAATATTTTCTCTTAACTTAGAAGAATAGCTCCTCTCTTCCTGACTAGGAGAGAGGTCGGGGAGAGAGGTTTATACTTTATTTTGAAATTTGAAATTTGTTAATTTGAAATTTAATAATATTTTCTATACACTCTTATACTTACTTCTCTCGATAACTCTTAATTGCTATGCTTAGTGCTTCCTCTGCCATCATTGAACAGTGTGTTTTATACTCTGGCAGACCACCTAAAGCTTTTATTACATCATCACTAGTTACTTTCAACGCATCTTCTATTTTCTTTCCTTTAACCATTTCTGTAAATGCAGAGGAGGATGCAATTGCTGCAGCACATCCTAATGTTTCAAATTTAACATCTTCAATAACATCGTCTTTAACTTTAATATAAAGAGTTATCGTATCTCCACATATTTCATTACCAACATTGCCGACTCCGTCGGCATTTTCTATTTTCCCCAAATTTTTGGGATTATGAAAATGTTTTAATACAATATCGCTATACATGATACCCCGCTATACTTCTTAATTGATTAACAGAATCTTTTAATGCTTCAACAAAAGCATTCACTTCATCTTCTATATTCTGCTTTCCCAGAGTAATTCTGATACTTGAACGTGCTTGTTGTGGGCTGAGTCCAATATCAGTTAGAACATGAGATACTTCAGTCATACCCACCGCGCAAGCTGATCCTGTAGAAACTGCAAACCCCTGTTTATCTAATTTTAGAACTAAACTTTCTCCTTCAACTCCACTGAAACTAAAATTAATATTATTATAAACACGTTTTTCTCGTGAACCGTTTAAGCATGATCCAGAAATTTCTGATAAAGTTTTATCTATTAAAATACTTTGCAATTTTTTTACTTTTTGAACATCATCTTCATTTAATATCTCAATTGCTTTTGCAATTCCCACAATCGCTGGGATATTCTGAGTTCCTGGTCTCATCCCATTTTCCTGCATTCCTCCGTAATTTACTGGAACTAGTGGTGTCCCTTTTCTGACATATAGCACACCTGATCCTTTTGGACCATAAAATTTATGTCCAGAGAAAGATGCTAAATCTATATTCAAATCTTTTGCTTTATAGTTTAGACTGTATGCCTGTGCCATGTCTGTATGAAAATAAATTCTCTCGTCCTCGCTTCTTTGAGAATTTTCTTGAGCAATAATAGCTCCGATTTCTTTGATAGGTTGGATCGTCCCAATCTCATTATTAACAGCCATTATGGAAACTAATCTAGTGTTTTTTTGAATCGCTTTTCTGAATTTTTCAACATCTAGAACTCCATCTTTTTCAACTGACAAATAAGTCACTTCTGCCATCCCTGTTTTCACCAACTCTTCACACGGTCTCATAACAGAATGATGCTCAATTTTCAAAGTTACAACATGTGACTTCTTATGCTTATGCCCTCCGTCATTATTCGTTAGTAATCCGTCATTCTTAATTTCACCCCGCGGGGTGATCAGCCCGCTGGCTGACTTAATTCCATTAATAACGCCGTTAATTGCCAAATTACTACTCTCCGTCGCCCCTGAAGTAAAAACAATTTCTTGACTTTCAGCTCCCAAAAAATCAGCGACAATTTTCCGAGAGTTCTCTAGAACTTTTTTAGCATTTTGGCCAAAAGAATGTAACGATAATGGATTTCCAAAATTTTCCCTCCACAAAGGTTCCATTTCTTTCAAAACTTCCTTATCAACAGGAGTTGATGATGCATTGTCAAAATATACACTATTCATCTTCGTCATCATCTTCTAAAATTTCTATCGCTCTACCAACACATTTCTCACTAGCTTCTTCTACATCACAAGTACTGCAATCCGGATCTTTACTAATTAGTTTGGCTTTTCCGTCGTCTCCCAAATCAAAAACATATGGGCAAATGTCAATACACATCCCACATCCCACACAAAGATCTTTATCTATTTTTATTCTCATGTTATTGAGTTAATTTATTATCTCAAACCATACTATCACACTCTATTCTTTTATTCAACCCTACCTGCGCAAAACGTCTTCTAAAAGAATTACTGCAGAATTTTGATGAAGATCCCCCTTTATTTTCCCTCTATCTCTCGCTATTTTACTTGTAAAAACTTCGTTATATTCTTCCATTTTAATATTCAACTTATCCACATGTTTTGACAGCTCTTGAAAAAATAGCCGTGTCTTTGCAGTCTGTTCTGTCTCTCCTTGAAATCCTATAGGGATACCTACAATTATTTTTTGAATCTTTTCATCTTCACAAATTTTAACTAAAGCATCAAACAATGCTTCATTATTTTCTAATGTTTTATATGGCACAGCAATAGTTCTTGTTTCATCAGATATCGCAAGACCAACGTGTTTGTCACCGTAGTCTATGGCAAGAAGTTTGCCAGATTTTGATAGTTCTGAGATATTTTTTAATTTATCATACATGATTATATAGTATTAAGAATATAGAATTAAGAATGCCGACGACGTTACTGTCGTCCCTTAATTCCTAATTCTTAATTCTCTATTCTTCGTTAAATTACAGGTTATACTAAATTACGACGACACGTTAAAACCTCAGGATTACCCTTGGTAATCAGCACCGTACATTCAAAATGCGCCGACAATGAGCCATCTGCAGTTACTACTGTCCAATCATCATCAAGAATTTCTACATCTTCTCTTCCCATATTCACCATTGGTTCAAGTGCCAACGTCATTCCCTCTTTCAGTTCAAGCCCTTGCCCAGCTTTTCCATAATTTGGAACCTCGGGTGGTTCATGTACGAATTTTCCAACTCCATGTCCAACAAATGCCTGCACTACGGAAAACCCTGCACCTTCTGCAACATTCTGAATCGCTTCACTAATATCTCCCATTCTATTCCCTACTTTTGCCTGTGCTATTCCAACAGTAAGACAATCTTTAGCGACACTAACTAATTTTTTTGCTTCTTCGCTACATTTACCAACCATCACTGTTTCAGTCATATCAGTATAATATCCTTTATATTTTCCTCCCATGTCTAATCCTATAATATCTCCATCTTTTATTACTCTGTCAGACCTTGGGATCCCATGAATGACTTCATCGTTAATTGAAATGCAAATTGATGCTGGATATGCTGATTCACACCCAATATAAGAATAATTTTTGAAAGATGGTTTTGCTCCTCTTTTTAATATCTCTTTTTCAGCTATCTCATCTAACTCTTTAGTTGTTATTCCTGGTTTTACAGCTTCTGCTACAATTTGCAAAACTTCAGCAAGAATTTTGCCACCTTCTCTCATAATAGCTATTTCTGATTCTGATTTTATTAGATATTTCGGGATTAGATTTTTCGGAAGAGATTTGTATGATTTAGACATTTGTTATTTTTGAAATAATATCTTGAAAAATTTCTTCAATTTCTGGTTCACCATCTATTTCTATAATCTGATCTCCATAATAATCTATTAGTGGTTTTGTTTCTTTCTCATAAGCCTCCCACCGTGTTTGAATTGTTTCTTCTGTATCATCAGAACGAGCAATAAGTTCCCCTCCACAATCAGGACATCTTTTTATATCTCTTGTTTCATTTGTGTATGGAATTGTTTGTTTACATCGTGTACATGTTTTTCTTTTCAAAATTCTATCAGAGGCGATTTTTTTATTTAGATCAATCAAAATTACTTTTACAGAAATATTGTCTATTTCTTTTAGAACATTATCCAATGCTTTGGCCTGATAAATATCACGTGGGTATCCATCTAAGACAACTCCAATTCCTCCAGATAATGCTTCTTTTAGTTTATGAAGAAAAATCTCCGTAACAATTTCCGTCGGAACAAGCTTCCCTTCTTTCTGATACTTTTTAATAATAACAGCCACTTCCTTGCCTTGTATAGCATTATCTTGTGTGGATTTGTCCACCGAAGCTTCAGCGAAGGTGGAAGCTTCTCTTAGAATATCCCCACATCCGAGATAAAAAAGCCCAAACTTTTCTGCTAACATTCTAGTTTGAGTTCCTTTCCCCGACCCCGGAGGGCCAAAGAACAAAATAATTTGTTTTGGCAATTGATTTAACATAATCATATTGTCAATTATACGCTATTTTTATATTCTCATCAAGCCATCGCACGTGTGGAAGGCTAGGCTAATTTAAAAAGCCCCATAAAATGGGGCTGACGGTCATTGATCATTGTTCATTGCTTTGCCTCGCCGTAGCTTTAGCGTAGGCAGGCACATTGATAATTGACTAGAATCCCTCGTAATCCCTCATTATCAACTGCCCATCAATCTGATGAATAATTTCTAATGCAACACCGACGACGATCAAAACTCCAGCTCCACCAAGTGTCAATGTCTTAATTCCAGTAGCAGCTTCACCTATAAAAGGCATAACAGCTATAAGTCCTAAAAACACAGCACCTGATAAAGTAATTCTATTCATCACAAAATTCAAAAACTCTGTTGTTGGATTCCCAGGTCTTATACCCGGAACGAAACCACCTTGTTTCTGTAAACTTTCTGCAATTTGTTTTGGATCAAACGTAATCGCAGTGTAGAAATATGTAAACCCAACTACCATCAAGAAATAAACTATTCCATAAATAAGTCTATTCCCAGACACTTTTCCAACCATAATTGCAGTTGATTGTAACCACATCACTTTAGATTGAGCGAAAAATTGAGAGAACATTCCGGGTAAAAGCATGATAGACATAGCAAAGATAATAGGAATCATTCCAGCTTGGTTAACACGTAAAGGGACATGACTTTCTGCCCCACCATAAGTTTGATTCCCTGCTGTCCGTCTAGCATAGAAAACAGGAATATTCCTCTGACCTTCTGTAATAACAACTATTCCAGCAATAACTAAAATACTTAATACTAAAAATCCAGCAATTATTGGGATCTTTTCTGCAGATCTTGTTATCCATGTTTGCTGAATAGCAGATGGTACACCCGCTAAAATTCCTGCAAAAATGATTATTGAAATTCCATGTCCAACATTCTTTTCTGTGATTAACTCTCCAAGCCATACTAACAGCATAGTTCCTGCAACAACAGTAGCTATGGTCACAATAGTCATAAAAATAGATTGATCTAAAATAACTTTTTGATGTCTCAATAGAACAAGCATCCCAAAACCGTGAAGAGCTGCCAAAGGAACTGTGAAATATCTAACAAGCTGATCAAATTTCTGTTTTCCAGCTTCTCCTTCAGATTTATACATAGCTTCTAATCTTGGGAAAACCATAGTCAAAAGTTGTAAAATAATTTCTGATGTTATAAATGGCCCTATCCCAAGCATCGCAACTGAAAGATGGCTTAACCCACCTCCTGAAAAAAGATTAAACAACCCTAAAATCTGGTTGCCACCTAAAAATTTTCTCAATTGTTCAGCGTCCACCCCCGGAACAGGAATAGAAGCAGCAATTCTAAAAACTACTACCAACGCCAAAACAAAGAATATTTTATTTCTTAATTCTTTAGTTGCAAATACTCTTTTTAATTTTGCCCAAAACTTACTCATGATGTTACATTTATTTTCGCATTCAATGCCATTGTATTTATTACGTTCTCCCTGTTTTCAACAAAGAATTAAGAATATAGAATTAAGTATTATACTAAAAAATCGTCGTCATTCTCAATTCTTACTTCTTGATACTTAATTCTTTTTCCACACTTTTCGACATCAAACACTTCTTAATCGTCAATTTCTTTGTCAGTTCTCCAGAATTCAAAATCTTAAACTTTGTATGTGCAGTTGCAATAATCCCCTTAGCAACTAGTGCTTGAGGTGTAACAACATCTCCATCTTTGAAATTCTTATCTAAATCTTTTAATGAAACAACAACACTTTTTTCATGAATAGACTTAAAACCACCACGCTTAGGCAATTGCTTTTTCATCCCAGATCGTCCACCTTCAAATCCAACAGGAAAAGATGAGCCTGATCTAGATTTCTGACCTTTCATTCCTCTTGTAGAATAGGTACCATGAGCACCACCACGTCCAATACGCTTCTTCTTCTTTTTAGGTTTTACGACTAAGTCATTTATAATCATATAACAGAATTATGAATTAAGAATTAAGAATTAAGAATTTTGACGATCGACGTTATATTAACCGTATTCTTAATACTTAATTCTATATTCTTAATACTTTAACTTTTATCAACTGGTTTTTCTTTAACGACAGGAACATTTTTCACAGATAGCTTTCCGAGCGCTACTATCGCCGCCTTCGCATTATTGATCTTATTATTAGATCCCATAATTTTACTGGATACATCTTTAATCCCTACTAATTCTAGAATTATTCTTACTGCTCCACCAGCCATAATTCCTCTTCCTTCTCTTGCTGGAATTAGGTTAATTCTCGCTGCCCCAAACTTACTGGAAACCTTATGGTTAATAGATCTGCCTGATAATTGAACAAGAATCATGTCTTTTTTAGCAACTGCAACTGCTTTTTCAACTGCACTGGCAACATTAAGAGCTTTTGCAACGCCTACTCCTACTTTACCCTTTCTATTCCCAATTGCAACAGTCGCTCTAAAACTAAAGCGTCTTCCACCTTCCATAACACGAGCAACACGAGCAACCTCTATGAGTTTCTGCTCAAATTCACTGACTTCTTTCTTTTTTCCAAATTTTCCCTTCATAATTTTCCCTTTAAACATTTAAACATACAAACATACAAACATATTAACATATTAACATGTAAACATACGCCGACGTCGGTGTTAAAATGTTTATATGCTAGTATGTTAAAATGATTAACATGTTAAAATGTTAGCCCTTTTTCACGCGCTCCTTCTGCAACTGCTTTAATTCTACCATGGTATAGATATCCGCTTCTATCAAAAACTATCTTGCTAATTCCTAATTTCAAAGCATTTTCAGCAATTTGCTCACCTGCTTTTTTAGCTCTTTCAGTTTTCGTTCCTTTGATATCTTTATCTGAACAACTTGCTAAAGTCTTGCTGTTGTCATCATCAATAAGCTGAAGGTAAACTCCTTTTAAACTTTTTGACGCACACAATCTAGGGATTTCACTGCTTCCAGAGATCTTTGATCTAACTTTATTATGTCGTCTTTTTCTTCTAATATAGTTGTCCATAGTTTTCTATTTACCCGCAGCCTTCTTGCCTGCTTTTCTTCTTATTACTTCATCAATATACTTAATACCTTTTCCCTTGTATGGTTCTGGTTTTCTTTTGCTTCTGATAGTTGCTGCAATTTCACCTACTAAATATTTATCAATTCCCTTAATTGAAACCATGTTTTTTTCTACCACAACTTCAATGCCTTCTGGAATATCAATCTCAACTGGGTGTGAATATCCTAATTGCATAACAATTTTCTTACCTTGCATAGCAGCTTTGTATCCTACTCCATTGATTTCTAATTTCTTTTCAAATCCTTCAGTCACTCCGATAACCATATTCGCAACTAATGCTCTGATTAAACCCCATTTCATTCTTTGTTGCTTAACTGTGTCATCGTCTGGAACTACTTGTAAAGAAGAGTCTTCCTGAACTATTGTAATAGCATTCGGAATATCAAGAGACAGCTCACCTTTTGGACCTTTTACAGTAATTTTCTTGTTCTCAATGCTAATTTGCACTCCATCTGGAACATTAATTAATTTTTTTCCTATTCTGCTCATAATTTTATCCAATACTACAAATTATTTCTCCACCTAAATTGCCCTTTCGAGCTTCTCTATCTGTCATAACTCCTTGTGATGTTGAAACGATATACACCCCAAATCCATTCAAATAGTTATGTAGATTCTTGCTTTTAACATACACTCTGTTCCCAGGTTTACTGACTCTCTTGATTTCCTTAATTTTAGACTTTCCATCTATATATCTCAAAGTTAATTTAATAAACTTCTTTTCCTTTTCAGCATATTCTTGAACTTTACTGATATATCCATTTTCTTTGAGAGCTTTGGAAATTAAAACCTTGATCCCTGAAGAAGGAATAATTACCTCAAACTTTTTTACAGCTTGGGCGTTTCTTATTCTTGTTAACATGTCTGCGATTGGATCTGTATGCATATAATCAATTCTTCACCCTGCGGGGTGATCAGTCCGCGGACTGACAATTACGAATTATTATTAATAAATTCCACTAGAATGCTCAGATTTTCGAGCGAGACGAGGAAGACGAGTGAAAATACTTGAGGCGTAGTAACGCTACGGCGAAAGTATTTTTACGAAGTCTGACGAAGTCGTAGCCGAAAATCTGAGCATTCTACCACGACGACTTCTTGATACCAGGTAACTCGCCTTTATTAGCAAGTTCTCTGAAACAAATTCTACATAAGTTAAACTCTCTCATAAAACCTCTTTTTCTTCCGCATCTCCAACAACGATTAATCTTCCTTGTTGAAAATTTTGGTTTCTTTTGAGCTTTTACTTCTAATGCTAGTCTAGCCATATGCTATTTCTTACCTTTCTTAAGTGGAAATCCAAAATGAGTTAATAACGCTTTTGATTCCTCTTCATTTTTAGATGTCATTACAATGGTAATTTCTAATGGGAAATTCTCTCCACCTTCTCTACTATCAAGTTCTGGAAATACTGAACAATCTTTAATCCCGATAGAAATATTCCCACTCTGATCAAATGATTTAATAGAAATTCCTGAAAAGTCTCTTGTTCGTGGGAGAACAATGCTTATAAATCTATCAAAAAATTCATACATTCTATCTTTTCTCAAAGTTACCTTAATCCCAATTGGCATCCCTTCTCTAATTTTGAATCCAGCAACTGATTTCTTTGCTTTTGTTATGATAGCTTTCTGACCTACAATAGCAGAAAATTGACTTTCTATAGCTTTGACTTTTGGTGCTTCCTTGAAAATTCTTCCTATTCCAGCATTAACAACTATCTTCTCAAGCTTTGGAACATTCATAACGGATTTACGTTTAAGTTCCTTCACTAATGCAGGAGCAATTTCCTTATTATATTTTTCTTGTAATCTATTCATAAATTATCATGTAGGGGTTCAATATCTTGAACCCGCGTTATCGTCGTCATTCTTAATTCTTAATTCTTAATTCTTCGTTAATATCCTCTCCACATTTCTTACATACTCTAATATTTTTTCCTGATTCAATCTTCCTTGATTCCACCCTCGTAGGCTTTCCACATTTTGGACAAATCAATTTCACATTGGATATATGTAAAGGCATTGGCTTTTCTA
>CAYZDR010000001.1:0-15634 GCA_964477425.1 uncultured Candidatus Saccharibacteria bacterium | reverse complement strand
CATTTTGGACAAATCAATTTCACATTGGATATATGTAAAGGCATTGGCTTTTCTATAATCTCACCTTTTTTCCCTTCATATTGTGATTTCATGTGTTTCTTAGCTATATTAACCTTATCAACAACAACTTTTTCATTGCTAATTACTGATTTGATTACTTTGCCACTTTTTCCTTTGTCTTTCCCTGCAATCACCATCACATTGTCATTTTTTCTTATCCTCATAATACCTCCGGAGCTAATGAAATTATTTTCTGACATCCTCTGGCACGTAGTTCTCTTGCAACAGGCCCGAAAATTCTACCACCTTTAGGATCATTCTTTCCTTTTTCCACAATTACTGCAGCATTATCATCAAAACGAATGTATGAACCGTCTGCTCTTCTCAATGCTTTTCTTTGTCTAACAATTATTGCTCTGTGGACTTCACCCTTCTTGACTTGCTTTCTTGGCTCAGCTTCTTTAACAGAAACAACAACGACATCTCCAATTTGAGCATATCTTCTTTTTGATCCTCCGAGCACCTTAAAACACTTGATCAACTTGGCTCCAGAGTTATCCGCTACATTCAATTTTGTTCCTGCTTGTATCATATGTATTTATAAAAACTAATAGACACGAATGTAGAACGAATGCTCACTAATCACTAATTATTAACTTCGGATTCGTGATTCGTATACATTCGTTCTACATCAGTGTTAATTCGTGACTCGCCATTTTTTCATCTTAGACATAGGTTTAGTCTCTTCTATCACAACAGTATCACCTATAACACACTTATTTTCCTCGTCATGTGCCATAAACTTCTTAGAAATGCTGATTTTCTTACCATACTTCTTGTGAGTTTTCAATCTCTTGGTTTCCACAACAACAGTCTTGTCAGTCTTATTGCTAACAACAACTCCCTTGAATTTTCGCTTATTGCTTTTATTCTCCATGATTTTTCCTCATACTTAACTCAGTTAAAATCTGGGCAATTTCTTTCTTGATTGCTTTGACTTCTTTAACATTCTTCACCTGATTGCTCGCCATGTCAAATCTAATCCTTCTTAACTGCTCATGTCTCTTGAACAAATCTTGTGATAAATCTGTTATATTCTTCTTTCTAAAATTATCAGTTTCAAAACTCATACAGTCCTTTCTACAAATCTAGTCTTAATTGGTAGCTTAAAAGATGCTAATTCCAACGCTCTCTTTGCCACATCTCTTTGTACTCCAGACATTTCAAAAATTATTCTACCAGACTTTACTATAGCAACATAATGATCTACTGCTCCTTTTCCTCCTCCCATCGTCTGTCCTTCACCATGTTTTGTTGCTGGGCTATCTGGAAAAATTCTAATCCATAATTTTCCGCCTCTCTGAACAAATCTAGTAATAGTTCTTCTTGCAGATTCTATCTGAGCAGATGTCATTTTGCAAGCACCTACAGCTTGCAAACCAAAATCCCCAAAGCTTACTTTCGTACCGCCTTTTGCTTTCCCTTCAATACTGCGCTTCTGTGATTTCCTATATTTTGTCTTCTTTGGAGCTAACATAATATTAAATTAAAAAATTTCTCCTTTATAAATCCACACTTTTACGCCAATTATTCCATATGTAGTGTGTGCTTCTTTGAGTGAATAATCTATATCTGCTCTCAATGTATGGAGAGGAATCTTTCCTTGAGATTGAGTTTCTTTTCTAGACATCTCTGCTCCGTTCAATCTTCCTGAAATTGTAATTTTAATCCCCTTGATTTTATTATTTTGAGTAACGCTCTCTATTGATTGTTTCATTACTCTTCTAAAAGCTACTCTCTTTTCAAGCTGAGCAGCAATACCTTCGGCAACTAATGGAGCACTGATCTGAGGTTCTTTTACTTCCATGACATTAATTTCTATCACTACTTTTCTGTCAATCAATTTCTTGATCTTATCTTTCAATTCTTCCGCTCCAGCTCCTCCTCTACCGATGATCATTCCAGGTCGTCCAGAAAAAATACTAATTACAAGTTTATTCGCAAATCTTTCAATAACAACTTTCTCTATTGCCATTTTGAATAATTCTTTCATAATAAACTTCCTGATCTTTGCATCTTCTTCAAGGAACTTTGCGTAATCCTTACTAGAAAACCACTTGGACGTCCAGTCCTTGTTAACTCCTAATCTGAATGCAATTGGATTTACTTTCTGTCCCATATTATACTACTTTCCTTCTTTGAAATTTCTTCTTTGAAACTTCATTACTTGTTTTCATCTTTTTTGCAGTGTCGGTCTGTGCAGCCTTAACAGAAATTCCTTGTTTATGTGATCGCACTCTTTTCGTCGTATCTTTCTGTTCGTCAATTCGTTCTACATTAGTGCTGTACCTCGCCGTAGCCTTTGGCGAAGGCAGGTCCATTCGTTCTACATTCGTGGTTAGTTCTCCAAGAACTATAGTAATATGTGATGTTCTCTTTAGAATTTCAGTAGCTCGTCCCATAGCCCTTGGCATCCATCTCTTGAAAGTAGCTCCTTCATCTACGAAAATCTCTGAGATATACAAATTTGATTCTACAATCTTAAAATTATTTTTAGCATTAGCAACAGCAGAGTTTAACAGCTTCAGCATTGGAACAGAAGAACGTTTCACTAAAATATCTAAATTCCTTCTCGCATCTTGAATAGATGTTCCTCTAACAACGTTCGCTACTAAACGAACTTTACGAGGAGATATTCTTAGACTTTTTAATTGGGCTCTTACTTCCATTATTTTTTAGCTCCTTCTTTTGCTTTCTTACCACCGTGATTTATGAATTTCCTTGTTGGAGAAAATTCTCCAAGTTTGTGCCCAACCATATCTTCTGCAACAAACACAGGAATGTGGTCTTTGCCATTATGAACTCCGAATGTAAATCCTACCATTTCAGGTGAAATTGTTGAACTTCTAGCCCATGTTTTAACAACAGTCTTATCTCCCAATTTTAATCTTCGCACCTTTTCTAGGAGTTTTTCATTAACGTATGGACCTTTCTTCAAACTTCTTGACATTCTATTTGTTCCTTCTTTTTCTTCCCTTGATTATATATTTACTGGACTGTTTCTTCTTTCTTCTTGTCTTCAGTCCCATAGCACGCTTACCCCATGGAGTTTTCGGACCTCCTCTTATCCCTATTTTCTGCTTTCCTTCTCCTCCACCGTGTGGGTGATCAACAGGGTTCATTACGGATCCTCTAACTTCAGGACGTTGGTTCAAATATCGTGCTTTTCCAGCTTTTCCTATGACAATATTCTTATGATCAGGATTACTTACCTGTCCAATAGTAGCAGAACATTCACGTAAAATTTTTCTAATCTCTCCAGACGCTAATTGAACATTAACATATTTTCCTTCTTTTGCAAGTATTTGTCCTGAAGATCCAGCTGATCTAACAATCTGTCCGCCCTTTTCTTTCTTCAATTCAATGTTTGAAATAGTAGCTCCTTGAGGAATATTTTTAAGTAAACCTCTGTTCCCATTTTTCGCTTCAATTTCACCTAAACTTGATACAACCGTATCTCCTTCTTTCATACCTTCCACAGCTAAAACGTATCTTTTCTCTCCATCAGCATAGTTAAGTAGTGCGATAAAAGAAGATCTGTTAGGGTCATATTCCAAAGAATAAACTTTGGCAGGAACATCATATTTGTTCATCTTGAAATCAATCATCCTGTATTTTTGCTTCACTCCACCACCTTGATGTCTTGTAGTAATTTTTCCATCCTGTCTACCTCGCCCAGCTCGTCTGGATTTACCTTTTATAAGGGCTTTTCCTGCTGGTTTTTTTGCAAGCGAAGTTTTGTCAACTACTGACATTCCTCTTCTTCCTGGACTTGTTGGCTTATATTTCTTTATCATATTGACATATTAACATCTAAACATTTTAACATATAAACATCTTTCTTCGTTCTTCTATAACACGAGAGCTTCTATCTTTTGACCTTTTTCAAGGGTAACAATTGCTTTCTTATACTTTGATCTGTGGACAATCCCACTTTTAGATCGTTTCGGTTTTCCATCAATATTGAGAATATTAACTTTCGTAACATTTATACCATACAGTGACTGAATCGCATCTCTAACAGCATTCTTGGAAGTCTTTAATGCAACTTTGAAAATATATTTTCCCTCTTCATTCATAAGGTTTGACTTTTCAGATACCCATGGTCTAATAATATTCTTATCAATAAAAATACTTTTAGCGGATTCAAGATTAACAGCTTTTTTTGCATCATTTTTCTTCTGATCTTTAGTATCAGTTTTCTTTACTTCAATCTCCTTGTTGTCTTTAGAAAAAATTCCCATAAAATTATGCTTTTATTATAAATGTTTTCTTGATAACACTGATAGCTTCCTCAAGAACAATTAAACGCTTGTATTCTAGAAGATCAACAACATTTAATGAATTTGCTAAAATAGTTTTTACCCTTGGAATATTTCTGAATGATCTTTGAATTATATCATTGCAAGATGGCTGAACTATCAATGTCTTCTCTTTTATTACAAGATTCTCCACAATATTTTTCGCTAACTTAGTTTTAGCATCTGCCAAAACAATATTATCAATAACCATTAACTCACTTGAACCAAATTTAGAAGATATCGCCATCAAAATAGCTTTCTTCTTCATCTTCTTATTGATCTTTTGAGAGAAATTTCTTTCATTAGTTGGACCAAAAGTGACACCTCCGCCCTTCCAAAGTGGAGAACGAATTGAACTTGCTCGCGCTCGCCCTGTTCCTTTTTGCTTCCAAGGCTTTTTACCGCCCCCTCTTACATCTTTTCTAGTCTTTGTATTTGCAATCGCATCCCTCTTATTATTTTTCTGGGCAAGATAAGACTGATGTAAAAGATCGTGATTAATTTCCAAACCAAAAATATCTTCAGGCAGATTTATGTCCTTAACTTCTTTGCCCTCTTGATTGTATAGTTTAATATCCATAAAAACATTTTAACATTTGACATCTTAACATACAAACATACAAACATACAAACATTTTAACATACGACGATATTATTAATGGTTTTAACATCCGTATGTTTAAATGTTAATATGTTCATATGTTAGTATGACGCTATCTTGATCCATGTTCCCTTGCGTCCGGGAACCGCTCCTTTTAATGCAAGAGCATTATCTTCCTGAATAATTTCCATAATTTTGATTCCTCTCAAAGTAATTTGATCAGATCCCATTCTTCCTGCCATCTTCTTTCCTTTAATAACCCTCATAGGGAATACTGATCCAATAGATCCAGGCTGTCTAAGGTTGTGCTTATGTCCATGAGATGCAGGACCACCCTTAAAATTGTATCTCTTCACAACTCCCTGAAATCCTTTTCCTTTTGAGATACCTGAAATTCCTACTTCTTCACCTTTTTCAAAAACATCTACATTCAACTTCTGGTCTTGCTTAAATTCATCTGCTAAACCATCTTCTTTTACTCTAAACTCGACTACTTTCTTAAAATCAGATCTTTTCTTCCCATCTTTTCCTTTTTTCAAATTCACACCAACAACATAAGCTGAGTATTTATCCTTATTAATATTCCTTGTTCCAATAACTTGATTTTCATTTGCCTGCAAAATCGTCACAGGAATACTTTTTCCTGCTTCATCAAACACTTGAGACATCCCTATTTTTTGAGCTAATAAAAATTTCATAGTCGAAGTTAGAAAGTTATAAAGTTAAAAGTTCATAAAGTCCGACGCATTCGTGATTAGTGTTTATTCGTTCTGCATTCGTGTCAATTCGTCAAAATGAAAACCGAACCTGAGCCAGCAATCCGACTCAAAGTCCGGCTTTACGGCCAACCCAGTATCCACCCCCGAGGCGGACTTAGATTAGTCTATGTAATCTATACAAACTATCCTATCACGCTTTTATCTCAATGTCAACTCCTGCTGGAAGATTCAGATTTCCTAAAGCATCTACAATTTTAGGAGTTGGATCAAGAATATCTATCAATCTTTTATGGACCCTCATTTCATACTGATCTCGTGCTTTCTTATCTATAAAAGTAGCTCTGTTAACTGTATGCTTGCGAATAGATGTAGGCAAAGGTATTGGACCTGCAACTACAACTCCGCTTCTCAATGCTGTTTCAACAATCTTCTTAGCACTTTGATCTACAATTTTATGATCATATGCTTTGATTCTTATGCGAATTCTAGACTTTGTTGTTTCTTTGTCCATAATGTATCTACTACGCTAAAGCTTCGGCAGACAGGTCTGCTAGCTTTAAACTTATTTTATTTAATTATTTCTGTTACAAATCCAGCTCCAACAGTGTGTCCACCTTCTCTGATAGCAAATTTTGATCCAACTTCCAATGCAACAGGGGCAATCAAATTAACTACAAAGTTGCTTGTATCTCCAGGCATAATCATTTCAGCACCTTCAGGGAGAAGAATCTCACCTGTAATATCTGTTGTTCTAATATAGAATTGTGGTTTGTATCCCTTGAAAAATGGTGTGTGTCGTCCACCTTCTTCTTTAGTTAGAATATATACTTCTGACTTAAATTCAGTATGAGGAGTGATAGATCCTGGTTTTGCAAGTACTTGTCCACGCTCAATTTCCTCTTTCTTAATCCCTCTAATAAGGATTCCGGCATTATCTCCAGCTCGTCCTTCATCAAGAGACTTGTTGAACATTTCAATACCTGTAACAACAGTTTTTTGAGTATCTTTTAGTCCAATAATCTCAACTTCATCACCTATATTTATAATTCCTCTTTCAATTCTTCCCGTCGCTACAGTTCCTCTTCCTTCAATAGAGAAAATATCTTCAACTGGCAATAAAAACGGTTTTTCAGTATCACGAACAGGATCAGGGATAGCTTCATCAATGGCATCCATTAAATCAAGAATCGGCTTTGCTTCTGCATCATCTAGACTTGTTACTGCTAATGATTTTGTAGCTGATCCACGTATAATTTTAGCATTTGCTCCATCATATTCATACTTTGTAAGAAGTTCTCTAATTTCTTCTTCAACTAATTCTACCATTTCTAGGTCAGCTTGATCCATTTTATTTAAGAAAACAACAATTGCTGGAACTCCAACTTGTCTTGCAAGAAGAATGTGCTCTCTTGTTTGAGGCATTGGACCATCTGCAGCAGAAACAACAATAATAGCTCCATCCATTTGAGCCGCTCCAGTGATCATGTTTTTAATATAATCTGCGTGTCCAGGACAGTCAACGTGAGCATAATGCCTTTTTTCTGTTTCATATTCAACATGAGCAGTTGCAATAGTAATCCCACGATCTCTTTCTTCTGGGGCTTTGTCAATATCATCAATACTCTTTTCAGTAACGTTTCTACCTGCAAGTTTTAGAACATGCAAAATAGCAGCTGTTAAAGTTGTTTTTCCGTGATCAACGTGACCAATGGTTCCTACGTTTACATGTACTTTTGATCGATCAAATTTCTCCGTTGCCATATTTTTGTTCCTTCTTCGGTCGCCGTAGCTCTTTCGCAAAAGAGCGTAGGAGACTTTGCCTCACCATATCCACCCAAGGCGGAGAAGACGAGTCTTTTTAATATATTAAATTAACACCTATTTATTCTATACTAATATTGTAAAAAACGCAATAGCGATTAGTCATTGTCTAACTTTTGTATAACAAAATTCTTAAATTCACTGGCTAACTTCTGAGCTTTTTCTGCCTCCTTAAGAGTAATAATTGGAAATCCGCCTGGATATCTCGTTTCAATATAATAGCGACCAAGAAACTCAAGATGAGTTTTGAAGTCTTTTATCTCAACAACTATGGGTTCAATCAGAGAAGCTAAAACAATTAAATCGTGAGTTTTCGGAATTCTTTTGTCATGAAAAGCCAACAATGCTTTTAAGCATTTTTCTGATACTTGCTGAAAATGAAAACACGCAGGTCCAGGAAATTGCTCACCTTCCAAAATCTTATTTCCCGCAAATTCATCTTCTTCAACTTTATTTAGCCATTCTTGATAATTTTGACTCATAAAGAATTTTGCCCTTTTCAAAAATATCTTTTACAAAAAAATCTTTTTTAATTCGCTCTTTAATTGTACTTGGAGTATAAACGATTATATCTATGGGAAAGGTCCTCCCCCATAATGATCCATCAATTTTCCTTGCCATATCTCTAGTATCTTTTGTCTTTTTAACAATGCATAAATCTACATCGCTATCCACGTTTGGTACTCCCCACGCATAAGAGCCAAAAAGCATAATCTTCTCTGGTTTGTATTCTTTTGCTATTTTATCTGCGACGATTTTAATTTTCTGATCAGTGACCATATTTATATATTACAGGTTAGAAAAAAACCTGTCAAAAATTTTTATTGTTTTGTAGGGGTTCAATCCCAGTTATTCAACGGGATAAAAATATCTTGAACCCGCGTCGTTATGTCGTTACGACATCAGTCGTTCGTCGTCATAAAGCATTATTTATAAACCTCATTATATTATTTATCGTTTTTCATCTGCTTTATCTCTCTAACAGGTTCAAAATTTTGAACCCCTACACGACGCCGTCGTCCGCCATTGATCATTGATAATTGTACATTGATCATTGATTAAAACGGTATATCCTCCAACCCCACAGGTTCTTCATAATGCTTTTTCATAGCAGACTGGATAATCGCCTGCTTTTCTTCCTCTGACATATAATCGTCCTCATCATCGTCAACCTCCTCAAGCACTATATCGTCATCCTCATCTTCCTCATCGTCGTTTAATCCGTGATCAGTGAACATCTGTTTCTCATCCGTATTTATTAGTTCGTCCGTCAAAAACCCTTCTTCATTATCGTCAAATTCATCATCCCATTCTTCCTCTTTCCACATTTCTATATCGTCATTGATTTTTTTCAATAGAGCAGATTCAGAAGACTGTTTCGCTTCGTTGATTTTTTTAAATTCATTTATATCAAGCACAACAAAAGCTGGCTCACCATCTTCTACAACAAGAAATCTTCCACCCCCGTATTCCAGCAACTCTGCAACATTTTTTAATTTATCACTTTTCATCTTTTTTAAGTATTAAGAATATAGAATATAGAATTAAGTATACGCACAAAATCGCCCGTCTTTTAATTCCCTATTCTTCATTCTTAATTCTTCGCTAAATTACGATTATACATTACGAACTGTGGACTATTTTGTCTTCCCTGCGATGATATCTTCAGCAATATTCCGTGGTACTTCCATATAACTATTGAATTCCATTGATTGTGATGCTCTACCTTGAGTTAAGGATCTCAATGTTGTTGTGTATCCGAACATTGAAGAAAGAGGAACTTTCGCAGATATAGATTTGATTCCATTTGGCAAATCTACAATTCCTTCAATTTGCCCACGCTTTGAGTTCAAATCACCGACAACATCTCCCATAAAATCTTCTGGAGTTGTCACTTCTACCTTCATAATCGGTTCAATAATATATGGTTGAGCTTTTTGTGCTGCCGCCTTGAATGCCATTGAAGATGCTATTTTGAAAGCTGCTTCTGAAGAGTCCACATCATGGAATGATCCATCATAAACAGTCGCTTTAACATCAACAACCTGATAACCTGCCTGAATTCCTTTGGTTAATGCTTCCAAGAAACCCTTCTTAATCGCTGGAATAAATTCTTGTGGGATAGATCCTCCCTTAATCTCATTTGCAAACTCAATGCCTTTGCCTTCTTCAGATGGCTCAACTCGCAATTTAACATGTCCATACTGACCACGTCCACCAGATTGCTTGATAAATTTTCCTTCTGCTTCAGCCATTATCTTGATTGTTTCTTTGAATGCAACTTGTGGTTGACCAATATTAGCTTCCACATGAAACTCCCTTTTCATTCTATCAACAAGAATGTCTAAATGCAATTCCCCCATTCCTGAAATAATAGTTTCGCCTGTCTCTTCGTCTGTCCTAATCCTAAAAGTTGGATCTTCTTCAGAAAGTTTTTTAAGAGCAAGCCCCATTTTTTCTTGGTCTGCTTTAGTTTTTGGTTCAATTTTAATTGCAATAACTGGTTCAGGAAAAACAATTCTTTCTAAAATAATAGGGCTATCCACATCGCACAAAGTATCCCCTGTTGTTGTATTCTTAAGCCCCACAATAGCTGCAATATCTCCAGCATAAACAATTTCAACCTCTTCTCTTTTATTGGAGTGCATTTTCAAAATTCTTCCAACACGTTCTTTGTTCCCATTTGTTGAATTCAAAATGTATGTTCCTGATTTCAAAACTCCAGAATAAACTCTAAAGAAAGTAAGCTGACCCGCAAAAGGGTCTGTTGCCACTTTGAAAGCAAGCGCAGAAAATGGCTCATCATCACTCGTTTGCCTTGTAATTTTTTTCTTTTCATCTTTCATGTCCATCCCTTCTACAGGAGGAATATCTAATGGAGATGGGAGAAAATCAATTACTCCATCTAGCAAAGTTTGAACACCCTTATTCTTCAAGGCTGTTCCACAAAGAACTGGGACAATCTCATTTGCCAATGTAGATCTTCTGATTCCAGCTCGCAATTCTTCTTCGCTAATTTCTTTCCCATCTAAAAACTTTTCCATTAAAACTTCATCTGCTCCAGAAATCTTTTCAATAAGCTTTTCTTTCATCTCTTTCACATGTTCCATTAAATCATCTGGGATATCTGTCTCTTCAATTATCTCTCCAAAATCACCCTTAAAAAGAATCGCTTTCATTCTCAAGAGATCTATAATTCCTTCAAAACCATCTTCTATCCCAATCGGAAGTTGAGTAGCAATAGCATTTGGAGTAAGTCTATCAATTACAGAATCAAAGCTTCTTTCAAAACTTGCTCCAGTTCTGTCTAATTTATTTATAAAACAAATTCGTGGAACTTTGTACTTATCCGCCTGCCTCCACACAGTTTCAGATTGTGGTTCCACACCTGCCACTCCGTCAAGAACAATAACTCCTCCATCAAGAACTCTTAAACTTCTTTCTACCTCAGCAGTAAAATCAACGTGCCCAGGAGTATCAATAATGTTAATACGATGTTTATCGTCTTCACCCTTGTATGATCGTCCCCAAAAACAAGTAGTTGCTGCAGATGTAATAGTAATCCCACGCTCTCGTTCCTGCTCCATCCAATCCATAACAGCTTCACCTTCATGAACCTCACCAATTTTGTGAGAAATTCCAGTATAAAAAAGGATGCGTTCGGAAACAGTAGTTTTACCGGCATCAATATGGGCAATAATCCCAATATTTCTAGTTTTCTCCAGCGAGTATTGTCTCATATAAACATACTAACATTTTAACATACTAACAACGACGTTATCGTTTCGGATTCGTGATTAGTGTTTATTTCACCCCGCAGGGTGATCAGCCAGCGGGCTGACGTTCTATATTCGTGTCAATTCGTTTTACTACGCAAAGTGTGCGAAGGCACGGTTGGCTTCTGCCATTCTTTGAACATCTTGTTTTTTCTTAACTGCAATCCCTTGATTGTTAGCTGCTTCCATTAGCTCAACTGCTAATTTTTCTGACATTGGTCTACCTTTTTTAGCTCTCGCAGCAGATAGAATCCATCTTAATGAAAGAGTTAATCGTCTTTCTCCTCTTACTTCATTTGGAACCTGATAATTTGCTCCACCAATTCTTTTAGACTTAACTTCCAAATAAGGCATTGTATTTTTCATTGCTTTATCAAAAATTTCAATTGGATCCTGCTGTGTTTTTTTCTTAATAATATCAAATGTATCATATACAATCCCTGCTGCTATTTGTTTTTTCCCTTTTTTCATAACAAAATTAACAAGCTTGGCAATAGGAATACTACCAAACTTACGATCTGGGAGAATTTCTCTTTTTGGAATGTTTCCTTTTCTAGACATAGTTATTATAATTATTATAATGCGCCAAACACGTAAGTTTTAAGTCGTTGTTTTAGGTTTTTTAGCTCCATATTTACTTCTCTTTTGCTTTCTACCCTCAACTCCAGCTGCATCAAGAACTCCTCTTACAATATGGTATCTTACTCCAGGTAGATCTTTCACTCGTCCACCTCTAATCATGACAACAGCGTGCTCTTGTAAGTTATGTCCCATCCCAGGAATGTATGCAGTTACTTCCATGTTATTGGTCAACCTTACTCTTGCAAATTTTCTCAATGCTGAGTTTGGCTTTTTAGGAGTCATTGTCCCAACCTTAATACAAACCCCTCTCTTAAATGGACTATTGTTATTTGAAGGTCTATTCTTGATGGAATTAAATCCACGCGCAAGAGCAGGCGATTTAGATTTCGCCTTTTTAGACTTCCTCGGATTTTTAACTAATTGATTTATTGTTGGCAATGTATTAAATAATTGATAAACTATCGTGTATCTCAAATGATAGCAAAATATACATATAAGTCAAGGAAAATACTCGTACTATATACCTATAATCCTCGTAAACAACATCAATGCTCCATTTATTATAGCGTTAATCACAGGCGATCCTACTATTAAAAATATAATTAACACAATAAATCCATGCTTTTCTAATGTCTCTCTAATAAAGTCCATTGACGGAGGGAGAATTGCAAACAATATTTTAGAACCATCAAGAGGTGGAATGGGAATTAAGTTGAACACTGCTAATACAATGTTGATAATAATCATCGCTGTAAATACTATTTGAACAAGTTCTGCGTTGGCTGTAATCGCTACGAATGGCCAGATAAACTTAAAGATAAGTCCAAACACTATTGCAATTAATAAATTAGATACAGGTCCAGCAAGAGCAACCAGTGCAGGTCCCTTCTTTTGATCTTTCAAATTATATGGATTGTAAGGAACTGGCTTTGCCCATCCAAATACAAAACTTCCAGAGCTAACGATCCAAAGTGTTAGAGGAACTAAAAATGATCCAAACAAGTCTAAATGACTAATTGGGTTTAATGTCAATCTCCCATGTTGTTTGGCTGTTGGATCTCCTAGATACAATGCCATTGCCCCATGTGAAACTTCATGAATAACAACAGACATTATTAGGATGCCTATATAGAAAACTAAAACGATACCTTGATTTAACATTTCCATGATTTTTATTATATCACATAACACAAAACATGGAATACATAACATACAACCGTGGCTTGCCTGCAAGGCGTAGCTCTTTAAGTTAAGCTTGCTGTGCAAGCCGTAGCTCTGAAGAGCGAAGGCTTGACATTCCACCAAAACAATGCTATACTACCCTTATTGAATTTCAGGAAAGTAACTTTACAATACAACCAGTTTTTACCTATTTTCGCTATATTTAGCGTAGAATAGACGAGAACACAACCTAAGGGAGGGCCTAAAATGGCTTTAAAGTTTAACCCAACTAAAATTATCGTTTTTTCAGTCCTTATTATTGCCGTTTTATTTTTTGGATGTTTGGGATACTATTATCTGCAACCGTTTGCTATGAAATATGTCGATAATTATCGGCAAACTCGTACTAGAGCCAATTCGGTTTGGTATAATTCCCCAGATCCTGATATTAAAGTAAATTCCCGCCAAATTGACTTTGTTAAACGTCAATTAAAAAAGCTCTCTCAAGATTCTAATGCTCTTGAAACAAGGATCACAGATATTGAAGACGCCGTCCCTGAGTTACGGGATCAGTTAACCATAGTTGCAGAACAGTCTTTCAAAAACGAATCTGCCATTTCTATCCTCCAAACCGACCAATCAGCCATAGCTAAAAAACAAGACGAAACTGAAAAAAGAGTCAATAAATTAGAAAGCCGAGTTTCCGGATTACAAATTGTAACAAGCCAACTATTAGAGACAGCTGATTTAAAAATGTTCTACATAACCTGTTTTGGATCAGGAGATATAGATCTCTCAGAAACAGGAAAAAAAGAAATGGCTAGAATAGTAAAGGAGCTCAAGAAGGAACTTCAAGGACATGTAATAAGTGCCATCAAAGGCTCATCAGGCGGAAAGCCTGATTCGAGAGATAAGGATTTCGGTATTGGGAGAGCTACGACTGTAAAAAGTGCTCTCATAAAAGCAGGAATTCCCATTTCATGTGAAGTATCATACGGTGGCAGAAGCGAATCTGGAGATCTAAATTTTGACCGTCGTGTGACAATCGTCGCACGACGAATAAAAATAGAGGATATACCTACTACCCCTCTCTCTTCTGCCCCCACAAACAATTCCGTTATCTCTTCTTCTAAAAAGTTAATTTACGAAGAAAAGACAATAGAAGAAAAGATTTCTTCCGTAAAACTTTTCCAAAAAACAGGTAATTCTCCCGCAAGACAGAGGAGAATTGAAAGGAGAAAGCACTGGTAATTCCTAAAGAATCACTAGCCACAATAGCCCCCGCGAACAGCAGTTCGACGGGGGTTTTCATTTTGCCCAAAATATAACACGTACATACGTTCGTATATACGCCCGTATATACGTCGCCTGTTAAAATGTTAAAATGTTTATATGTTAGCGTGTTAGCATGTTAGCATGTTTATATAACTATTCTGGACAAAATTATCAAACATGATATAATACATTATCGGTATTTTACGTAGATTAGTGTAAATTCGTGATTAGTGTTTATTTCACCCCGCAGGGTGATCAGCCAGCGGGCTGACGTTCTTAATTCGTGTAAATTCGTTTTTATGGCTAAACAATGTTCAATTTGTGGAAAAGGATCTATAATGATGTGCACTCGCTCAGCGCTTTTTCGTTCTCACAGAAATCCTTCTGGTAAGAAAAGAAAGTATCCAAATTTACAGAAAGCAACTGTTGATGGAGAAAAAATGGTAATTTGCACAAAGTGCAAAAAACTATATTCCTAAATACGACCTAAGTTATCAATCAAAAAATCCGACAAGCTATAGCTCATCGGATTTTTTTGTTTACTCTTTTATCTTTTCTCGTCATTGATCATTGTTCATTGATAATTGTACATTGATTACTCCAGTATACCGTCCATATTCACATCATACAATATTTGTTCTTGCACTAAACGATAGTTAATAAGTTCCTCTTTATCAAACCAAACATCAATCTCTTTTTCTGCTTCATCAACATGACCAGATGCATGGATCAAATTTCGGACAGCTCTGTTGTCTGGATCTGCGATGGCATATGAATCAATCGTGAGATCTCCTCTAATTGTCCCTACATCAGACGTTAATGGTTCTGTCCCTCCTGTAATTTTTCTAATAATTCCAACCGCCTGATTTCCTTCCCAAACCATAGCGACGACAGGACCTGATGACATATATTTTACTAATTTATCCAGTATTGCATTGCCGTACTCAACAGCAGAATCAAATGGAGGAACTGCTCCTCTTTTAGTATATGCTTTTATAGAATTCTCTCCTGTCTTTCGTGGCCATTCCGGATCAACTAAATAATGTTTTCGGACCATTTCCTCATCAGGAACTAAAAATTTAATTCCAATCATTTTAAGCCCAGATCGTTCATATCTCTTTATAATTTCCCCAATCAAAGATCTCTGAACTCCATCAGGTTTAATAATAACTAACGATCTCTCTTTCTTTGGATGACTCATGTTGTTTCTAATTTAATGCTATTTAATAAAAATTAAGTATACACTATACCACTAAAAATTTCAAATTTCAAAACGAACAACGCCCTCACCCCCAACCCCTCTCCCTACTCATCTGACAGTTTGGGTGATTAAATAAT